>USFX01000188.1 GCA_900553965.1 uncultured Prevotella sp. | reverse complement strand
GTGTGCGGTCGGCAGGATCGGCGAAGCTCACCGTGCCTTCTGTGCCGGCGTCGTTGGGTGTACCCACGTTGAGGCAACGGGTGTTGTCGGGTGCCGTCTCCAGATAGAAAGCGATTTTGCCGTTGTCCAGCTTGGCGTAATAGGGATATACGGTGGCCGGTGTGGCTGATAGCAGATTGGCGACCTGAAGATATGTCTGCGTGGCGGCGTTCTTGAAGTAGACGTTGCCGTCCTCGCCGTATGCAATCTCCCATTTTGCCTCTGTCTGCTCGCTCACGGCGTCGATACCGCCGGCGTCGATGTCGGCGTCAGACAGTCCGACACGGAAGATCAGCGAGTCGGCCGTTCCGTCGGCCGTGGGGATGGCCACGAGATAGCGGCGCTGGATGGAGGCATCGGCCGTGGTGGCTGACGAGTTTGAGATGGTTCCGTAGCTGTAGATGTTGTGATAGTAGTCGGTGTCATAGCCGGCGAGGGTCATTATCTGCGACGCGCGGAATGTCTTCAGCGCTGCGTCCACCTCGGCTTTCATGGCGTCTATCTGCTCCTGCGTTGCCTCGATGTCTGCGGCTTCGGTGAGGAACTTCTTTGCTGAGGCTATCGTCGTGTTGAGCGCTTTGAGATTTGCTTCCGGATAACAGAGCGTCCTGTTGCCGATCTGTGCCGATGAGGCCGCATCCTCAGCTTCTTCCACCGAGCGGCGCAAGGCGCTGAGGAAGAGCTTGACCATAGAGGCGTCCACCTCGCTGAAGGTGTAGACCATGTCGGCGCGGTCGAGCGTTCCGTTGCCCCATAGCCAGTCGGAGGGGAAGTCTCTCGGGCGCAGCTGCTGGTCCTTGTTGGACGGGCTGTTGATGCGGTACATGGATATGTCGCCGTCGACACCCGACAGGGCGCACGAGCGGTCGCCGATGTAGTTGATGGTGAACGTGGCGGCATCGTCCGTGGCGACAATCTTGGACGTGCCGTCGACGTTGCTGTTGGCCGGCGAGAAACATTTTCCGGTGCCGCGGTTGCGCATGGTCACTCCGCCATCGACGGTCGTTATTTCCCAGAGCAGGGCGGGATTATCCCACTCGAATGTCTCGACGGAGCCGAGCAGCCCCTTCGACGTTATCGTGAGATACTTAGCCGAACCGGCCAGTGTCGTGCCGGAGTTGTATGCCTTGGTGGCATAGCTGATGATGCGGTAGAGCTTGCCCTCGGCCGGAACAAACTCCGTCGTGCCGGGAGCCACACCGCCGCCGGCGCGCATGCCTTCATCGTTGATGGTGACCACGGCCGAATAGAGCGACTCGCGGTCGCCCTTGACCACTTTCAGACGGAAGTAGTAGACCTTTTTGGGCACCAGACCTTCGAGCGTGGTCTCAACGGTGTTGCCGGGGAGAGTGGCTTCCACTTCATATTTCAGCCCGTCCTCGCTCTTCTCCAGAACCACGGCGTCGGCATCCTCCACTTCGAGCGTCCATGTCAGATGACAGGTAGTGCCGTCGGTCACGACGGCCTTGACACCGGTGGGATACATCAGATAGTCGGCCTTTTTGGCGAGACTGTTGATGTAGTCCTCTATGTTGCTGTATCCGTTGCCGTCGCTGTCGCTCATGGCGTCGTTGACGTTGGGGTCAGTTCCGTTGGCTGTTTCCCATTCGTCGGGCATGCCGTCACCGTCGGTGTCCGTCGGCGCGGTGCCGCCGGAGATGTTGCCGATGCCGCCGACGTCCTGCTCACTCTCGATGAAGGCGCCTTCGGTTCCGAGCGACGTCAGCTGTGAGATGATGCGGCGGTCGTGGACGTCGCGCACAATCGACGCGCCGACATGGTCGACCACGCTGTAGTAGGCCTCCTCGGCCGTCTCGAGATTCATCGGCGCCGTGCACTTCAGATTTGGTTGCTGCATCGGCGTCGCACCGTTGTAGTCGGTGATGAGCGTGCCGTTGAGCACGCCGTCGTTGTTTCCGTCGGTATAGTTGCCCGTGCTGTAGAGGTGGTCGGTCTCGGTCCACTGGTCGAAATACTTGTTGGACGAGCCGCTGCTCGGACCGGTGATGAAGTAGTTGTTCATCAGATCCTGATAGTTGTCGGCCGCCGAGTGGCCGCCGATAGCACCCATGCCGTAGTTGTAGCACACGTTGTTATAATACTGTATGGAGCACTTCATCTTCGGGTTGCGGCTCTTGTTGTTGGCCCAGAGACAGTGGCTGACGGTCCAGTTGCGCGTGCCGTCGGTGATGGCGCCGAAGCGCTGGGGCAGGATGCCCTCGCTGATGATGCAGTTCTGCCACGTGATGTTGTTGGCGTTGGCGATGTGGACGTTGTCCCACGGTCCCCACGAGATGGAGCAGTGGTCGAGGATGAGGTCGGTGCAGTTGTCGAGCGTGAGCGTACACTTCTTGCTGTCCACGGCCGAACCGCCGCGCATGCGTATGTAGCGGATGATGACGTCCGACGCTCCCGAGCAGATCACGCGTCCGCCATAGATCGTTATGCCCTCGCCGGGAGCCGTCTGTCCGGCGATATAGGTGTTGCTGCTCACGGTGATGGAGGATCCCGTGATGTCAATCACGCCGCCCACGTCGAAGACGACAATGCGGTTTGGCTTGCTCACGGCGTCGGCCAGCGAGCCGGCTCCCGAGGCGTTGAGGTTGGTGACGTGGACTACCGTGCCGCCGCGTCCGCCCTTGGCGTAGGCTCCGAAGCCCTCGGCACCGGGGAAGGCCAGCTGCTGGGCACCGGCCGTCAGGGCCATGCCGGCGGCCAGCAGACATGTAAGTAACTGTTTTTTCATGTTCGTTTGCTTTTAGTTAGTGTATATATTGCAGATTAGTAATTCTCAGTTTAAATGAAAAAGCCGTGGCGGCATGGGGAAAAGGCTACTTCATCAGTCCTTTGACTGTCATCTCTGATGGTCCGCTTCTTGTGTCATAAGACGACCAACCGGGATTCTGCGACCAACAGTGATGCAAAAATCATGAAATCAGGGTCATAACATTCTCCCACGACCGGTGTGCCATCTTTGGTATAATATATTCCGGCATGGAAATGGTCCTTTGATTTCACCCTTACACGCCCGGAGTAGCCCTCATGGCTTATCTCATGGCATTTCCTCACGTGCAAATCGGCATAGCCATACAGACTGTCCTCTGGTTTGCGCGGTCTGAATTTCACGTTGTCTTTGGCTGGGGTCTTTAGCTTTGTGCGCCATACGGACAAATAATCCTCTGGCGTTCCGGAGGCTAACCTGACCAGACTGAATGCCGTAAAGGTCAGTTCGCCATCAACGACCATAGACGGTGAGAATATTATCCGTGCGACATGCTCATCATCATCAACCTGAATTAAGTTTGAGCCGCTTTGCTTCATACTTCAAGGAATGATAATATGTTGTCAACGACTTTTGCCGCTCTTGCCGGATTGAACGATTCCATGCCTGTCATCTTTGATGATTTCATCATCGCCGCATACGAGAATCCGTTGTTGCCCACACTGACAGAAGCTATTCTTTTTCCTTTTGCGGACAACAGAAAGGTGCCGTTGGGGCTTGGGAACAGATTCCATGAACGCAGTTGAGAGCCGGTCAGCTGCGATAACAGAGATTTCATATTGCGATATGACTCCGCTTCCATCGGATGGGCGTCATATCCGTCCCATCCTTGTGTGTTGAGGTCAGCATACAACTGTTCGAGACGCTTCAGCATGTTCGATTTGACGTTGAACTCTTCCTTAAACATGTTTGCCGTAGATTCGGACAGGTCAAGTTGAGTCTCTTTTGAATCATAGGCAGATATGCCGGTCTCAGCCGGAATGGCTTGTCCGCAAGCCTCCGGCATCCCCGGCGTCAAGGCAAATGCGCATGACATCGTGTAGACTAAAGCCTTTCGCCCGTTTCCACCTGATTTTTTCAGGGGCTCTTCTATCTGAAACTTTGGCTTTTCCATCATTGTTTTTCCATTAAGGCAATCACGTCATCAGAGACCATGTCATGGAACGCTCCATAGATCACGTCGTTCAACGTCGAGGCATACTGTAGGAGATCGCGTGCCGGGACGTCTTTTGCCTCTGCGACCAAATCCAATGTAAGGACTATATGTTCATTGTCGACAATCTCGACAGAGAATATGACCTTGAGACTCCCGTCCTCCAGGCCGAGACTTGCCTCGCGGCTCAGTTTCACAGGCCAAGGGCCATCGGGCACTTCGATGCTGGTGATGTCATGTATGTTCTTTTCCTTGAACGTGTACAGGATGGCCTCCTTGTATACGCTCAGCGCGTTTTCGGTATTTATTTTCCACTGATTGCGCTTTGTCAGACTCAAAGTCTTTAGTTCGTCAACTTTTCTTATACTCAGGAACGTTCCGATCTTTCCTAAATCAGGCAGCATCGTACTTGCAAATGACTTGTAGCTTTTTGCGTCTATACTGACAGACGCTGCACCGGTTGAGAAGGAGAAAGAAAGGCCGTTGTCTTTCGATGCCACTGTTATCGTGGTAAGTTCCTTATCATCCTGAGGCTTAAAGAGAACATTGAAATTGTCCTTGAGGTATGAGACCAATCCCTGCGCATCGGCAGACAATGGTTTGTCCGCAAACGACACGCCAGCAGAGACATTAAGCAGGAAAGTTCTGTTATAAACTTTATGCTCGTGATTGTTGAATGGATTGTTCAAAGCCATGATACATAGATATGCTGGTTGCAAAGTTAACAAAAAAACGTCAAATCGCAATGGCATGGTCAGACGTACTTTTCTAAAAAACACAAAAAGCCGCCATCGCAGGCTTTCGACATCTAAAATCTACTGTATGCCTATTGCTGGTAATTCTCTTATTGTCAGGTTGTTGCGTTCGCACATCCTGTTCCGTGGCATGAGTGTTCGGAAACGGGTTGTCGGGAAAATAGTCTGTCGTGGCGGCCGTGTTTCGGCTGTTGTTAGAGGACAAAACAGCGAGCCGGAAGGCCCTTACGGGTGGCAAAACCGGGGGAAAATGACGGGAAAAAGGGGCGGGGACGGCGAAATTCGGAAAGATGCGGACAAAGTGATCGCAAAACTCGCGAATTTCGGACCGCGGCGTTTTTATTTTCAAATTCGCGAGTTTTGAGCGTGCAAGTTTAACAGTTTGAAGGTC
>USFX01000187.1 GCA_900553965.1 uncultured Prevotella sp. | reverse complement strand
CTTCTCCGTGGTCAGAACCCGCCACGAGAGCCGTCTTGAAATCATGCAACGGCGCCTGACCGCCGCCATCACCCGCCGCTTGACCGCCGAACATCACCGCGTCGAAACCCTGACACAGTCGCTCGCCCCGCTGACGGAACGCCGCATGACGGCCGAACGTCACCGTCTCGACATGCTCGCCCAGCGCGCCAAGGCGCTCGACCCCACCCTGCTCCTCCGCCGCGGCTACAGCATCACGCTCCATCAGGGCCACGCCGTCCGCGACGCTGGCGAACTGAAGCCGGGCGACGAAATCGTCACCAGACTCGCCACGGGCTCAATCACGGCCACCGTGACAACACCCTCCAATCCCTCCAATAAACTCCCATAACGCCCAATAACATACAATCAACCCCATAAACTCCCATCAATCAAAATGAAAAAGACCCTCAAATACGAAGAAGCCGTCCGCGAACTGGAGCTGATCGTCCGCCGGATGGAGAACGACGAGCTGGACATCGACACCCTCGGAGAACAGTTGAAGACCGCTCAGGAGCTGATAAAGCTCTGCAACGACAAGCTCACAAAGACCGACAGCGAAATCAAGAAAATCCTCGCCAGCGAATGAAACCCGGCGGAGAAACGCCCCGTCGCCGTCACTTTAGGCCGAAAAACTTTGCCTGAAAAGATTTTTTCGGTATATTTGCACTATCTAATAAGTCCGTGACACTAACCTGCTGACAAGAATGAGTACGCTCCGCGACATCCTGCGCAGGACATACGACCTGTATGCCGACGGCTTCCGCCAGATGACCATAGGGCGGAAGCTGTGGACTGTCATTATCATCAAGCTCGTCATTATCTTCGCCGTGCTGAAGATATTCTTCTTCCCCGACTTCCTGAAAACAAACGCAAAGGACGGCCATGAGGCCGACTTCGTGGCCACGGAGATGCTCGGCCGCGGCACGCCCGACAGCGGACAGGAATAATACAACAGACGGGCAACGGTAATACAACAAGCAGACAATAATGAAACAATAATAAAACAACGCATATATGACAAACATCCTGTTAAACATCGACGCGGCGGCCATCGACTGGGCAAGGGCCCAATTCGCCCTCACCGCCATCTATCATTGGCTGTTCGTTCCGCTCACGCTGGGTCTCGCGCTCATCATGGGCATCATCGAGACCGTCTATTGGCGCACCCGGAAGGTCTTCTGGCGCGACGCCGCCAAGTTCTGGCAGAAGCTCTTCGGCATCAATTTCGCCATGGGAGTGGCCACGGGAATCATCCTCGAATTTGAGTTCGGAACCAACTGGAGCAACTACTCGTGGTTCGTGGGCGACATCTTCGGAGCGCCGCTGGCCGTCGAGGGCATCATCGCCTTCTTCATGGAGTCGACCTTCGTGGCCGTGATGTTCTTCGGCTGGAAGAAAGTATCGGCCGGCTTCCACCTCGCCGCCACGTGGCTGACCGGCATCGGAGCCACATTCTCCGCCTGGTGGATACTCGTGGCCAACGCATGGATGCAGAATCCCGTCGGATGCAGGTTCAATCCCGACACGATGCGCAACGAGATGACGTCGTTCCTCGACGTGGCGCTGTCGCCGTTCGCCGTCGACAAGTTCTGCCATACGGTCACTTCGTCATGGATAATCGGCGCACTCTTCGTCGTCGCCGTCAGCTGCTACTATCTGCTGCGCGGACGGGAGAAGAAGCTCGCCGTCGAGAGCATAAAGATAGGAGGCATCGTGGGATTGGTCGCCTCACTGCTCGCCGTACACACCGGTGACGGCTCGGCATATCAGGTGGCACAGGTCCAGCCCATGAAACTGGCCGCGATGGAGGCTCTCTATGACGGCGGCGAGGACCAAGGTCTCACGGTCATCGCCCTTGTCAATCCCTTCCGCCAGCCGAACTACAAGGCCGGAGGCGAGCCGCCACTGCGCATCGCCATCCCCTACGGACTCTCGTTCCTCGCCACCCGCGACATCAACGGCTATGTCCCGGGCATCAACGACATCATGCGCGGCGGCTATATGCTGGAGAACAACACCCGCGAGATTTCCATGTCGGAGAAGATTCGCCGCGGCCAGATGGCCATTCTGGCCCTCAAGGAATACCGCGAACTGACGGCAAAGAGCCGTGAGCTCCTCCGGACGACGCCGCCCTCGCCCGTCATCGACCCCGACATCGACCCCCAAACGGGCCTGTCTCTCCGTGAGGCGTTACGTCTGAAAGAGGTTGAGAACGGCATAAAGAAGTATATGCGCTACTTTGGTTACGGATATATAACGAACAAGGCGCAACTCGTCCCCTACATCCCGCTGTGCTTCTACGCTTTCCGCGTGATGGTCGGATTAGGCACACTGTTCATCGTTTTCTTCGCCGTCGTTGTCTTCCTCGCTTTCCGCCGCGACATCACACGTCCGCGCTGGCTCCACCGGACGGCCATCGCTATGTTGCCGCTGGGCTATATCGCCAGTGAGGCGGGATGGCTCGTGGCCGAGTTCGGACGCCAGCCGTGGGCCATTCAGGACATGATGCCCACATGGGTCGGCGTGAGCAACATCGGTGCCGGCAGCGTCGCCGCCACGTTCTTCATCTTCCTCGCCCTCTTCACGACCCTTCTGGCCGTTGAAATCAGCATTATGGTCAAGGAAATCAAGAAGGGCCCCGAGGCAAAAGGCGCAGCCAGAACCGCTGCTGCGACGCCCGCCGGAAACGGCATAAACGCTCCGGCCAGCGACAATATCACTCCGGCCAGCGGCAACAATCCGTCCGGAAACGGCAAGTGAGACATGATCAAGAACAATCAACAAAACATCAAGACGTCATGACATACGCATTTCTTCAACAATACTGGTGGTTCCTCGTATCCCTGTTAGGAGCCCTGCTCGTCTTCCTGCTCTTCGTCCAGGGAGGTAATTCGCTGCTGTTCTCCATCGGCCGCACACCGGAGGAGCGCCGGCTGCTGGTCAATTCCACCGGCCGCAAATGGGAGTTCACCTTCACTACGCTCGTAACGTTCGGCGGAGCGTTCTTCGCCTCGTTCCCGCTGTTCTACAGTACGAGCTTCGGCGGGGCATACTGGCTGTGGATGCTCATCCTCTTTTCGTTCGTGGCTCAGGCCGTCAGCTATGAGTTCCAGAACAAGCTGGGCAATCTTCTCGGCGCGCGCACCTTCCAGTGGTGCCTCATCATCAACGGCATCGTAGGCCCGCTGCTGCTCGGCGGAGCCGTGGCCACATTCTTCAACGGCTCCAACTTCATCGTCAGCAAGGATAATCTGGTCGGCGGCTTGCAGCCCGTCATAAGCCACTGGGCCAACGCCAGCCACGGCCTCGACGCCCTGCTCGACCCTTGGAACCTCGTGCTGGGCTTCGCCGTCTTCTTCCTTGCGCGCATCCTTGGACTGCTCTATTTCATCAACAACATCAACGACGACACCATCCGGGCGCGTAGCCGCCGCGCCGTGGTGACCAACACGGTGCCCTTCCTCATCCTCTTCCTGGCTTTCCTCATACGCACTCTGCTGAAGGACGGCTTCGCCGAAGACGCTGCTACGGGCGCCATCGTGATGGAACCGATGAAATATCTGACCAACCTCACGACGATGTGGTATGTCCTCGTGGTGCTCCTCGCCGGTGTGGCGCTGGTTCTCACGGGCATCATCCGCACCGTGACGTCTCCCTTATATATAAAAGGTATATGGCCGGCGGGCATCGGTACGGTGCTCACGGTGCTGGCCCTGCTACTCTGCGCCGGCTGGAACTCGACGGCGTTCTATCCCTCGACGGCCGATCTCCAGAGCTCGCTGACCATCACCAACGCCTCAAGCAGCGAGTTCACGCTCCGCACGATGGCCATCGTCAGCATCTTCATTCCCTTCGTCCTCGCATATATCGTCTACGCATGGCGCGCAATCGACATACGCGAGATTACGAAGCATGAGATTGAGAACGACGAAGCCTATTGAATTTTGAATTACGGATTATGAATTATGAGTTGCCGGCCGTATGCCGACAACTCATAATTCATAATTCAAAACTCATAATTTATATATGACAATACATCCCGCAAAGACAGACATCGCCGTTCTGCTGGTGTTCTTCAACCGTCCCGAGACCTTCCGCCTCGTGTTCGCCGAAGTGAAAAAAGCGCGCCCGTCACGTCTCTTCCTATATCAGGACGGACCGCGTGGCGAGCGCGACATGGCCGGCATAGAAGAGTGCCGGAGGATTGCCAGTGACATAGACTGGGAGTGTGACGTCCACCGCAAGTATCAGGAGCGCAACTACGGCTGCGACCCTTCTGGTTTCATTGCACACAGATGGGCGTTCTCGCTGGCCGACAAGTGCATGGTGCTTGAGGACGATGTCGTCCCGTCGCAGTCGTTCTTCCCGTTCTGCAAGGAGATGCTCGACCGATATGAGCATGACGAGCGTATCACGATGGTGGCCGGATTCAACACCGACGAAATCAGCCCCGACATTCCCGACAGCTATTTCTTCACCTCGGCGTTCTCCATCTGGGGATGGGCCTCGTGGCGCCGTGTGGTGGAACGGTGGGACGGCAACTATACGTTCATGGACGACGAATACAACATGCGCCAGCTCCGCTCGCTGATACGCCGCCGCGGCTACCGCAACGACCTGCTGAGGATGTGCCGTGACCACCGTGCTTCGGGCAAGCAATATTTTGAGAGCATCTTCTGGACCGCCATGCTCTTCAGCTCCGGACTGGCCGTCATGCCGTCGAAGAACATGATCAACAACGTCGGACTGACGGCCGGCTCGACCCATTTCGCAGCCTCGCTGGAGACCATGCCGCGCCGTCTGCGCCGCATCTTCACCATGCGCCGCCACGAAACGGACTTCCCCCTGCGCCATCCGCGATATGTCATCGAGAACGTCGAATACAGCGAACGGCTCTATCTCGTCAACGCCTGGAACCACCCGTGGCGGAAAATACAGTATTCTTTGGAGGAGCTGTGGAACAACCTCCGCCGCGGCCGCCTCTCGGTCATCACCACGGCTCTGGGCCGGAGGATTGACAAATGGACGGGAAGGCACAGGTTTAAGTAAGAGGTCAGAGTGATGAGTGAAGAAGTATGATATGCTTTCAGGTCAGAGGTCAGAGTGATGAGTGAAGAGGTATGATTAC
>USFX01000186.1 GCA_900553965.1 uncultured Prevotella sp. | reverse complement strand
GCCGGGCTTACACATTATATATAATGGTAGGGTGGTGGACACCCGACGGAGAAACATAATAATAAGAAAACGAATCATGAGAGGAAAGATAGACTGTTTTCTGGCTTGTGCGGCCCCCGGCGGTATGGCTCCGCTGGTGACGGTGTTGCGCGACAGCCGGACGGTGCATGACATAACATTGGTGATGACGGCCGCACAGGCTGCTGACGGAAGCGTGCCGGAGGGGTGCGCGGTGATGACGACCGGCCGTATGACATCTTCAGAGACAATTCGTGAGGTGGCCGCGCGTGCCACGGCAGAATATGTCCTGATGCTCACGCGGCCCGTGGAACTGAATCTCGGTCAGGGGGCTCTGCAGAGACTGTTGCGTGTCGCGGCGGACTCCGGTGCGGCCATGGTTTACAGCGACCACTGGGAAATACGTCAGGGAGAGCGCATGGCCCATCCCGTGATAGACTATCAGGAAGGCAGTGTGCGGGACGATTTCGATTTCGGCTCGCTCCTGCTCATCAAGACAGAGCTGCTCCACCGTTATGCGGCGGAAGCGGCGTCGGCTTCCTACGAATACGCCGGACTCTATGACCTGAGGCTCTTTCTCAGCCGTGAAGGCCAGCTGTTCCATATCAACGAATATCTCTACACCGAAGAGGAGACCGACCTCCGGGCCAGCGGCGTCAGGCAGTTTGACTATGTCAACCCCGCCAACCGTGACGTTCAGGTCGAGATGGAACAGGCGGTGACTGCCCATCTCGGTGTCATCGGGGCGCGGATAGACACCTCCGACTATATCTGCCCGGACTTTGAAGAGCAGGATTTTCCCGTCGAGGCGTCGGTCATAATCCCTGTCCGCAACCGCGTGAAGACCATTGCCGACGCTATCGGCAGCGCGCTGAACCAGAAAACGGACTTCCCATACAATGTCATCGTCGTCGACAACCACTCTACCGATGGAACGACGGAGGCGATACAGGAGTTTTTTTCGAGGAGTGAGGAGTGTGGAGTGAGGAGTGAGAATACCCCTGTTGCTGATGAAACAGGACCAATCTCCCTCCTCGAAAAGCCCTCCTCCCTCCTCGAAAAAATCGTCCATATCATCCCCTCCCGCACAGATCTCGGCATCGGCGGCTGTTGGAATGTGGCCGTCGGGGACAGCCGTTGCGGCCGTTTTGCCGTTCAGCTGGACAGCGATGACCTCTACAGTTCGGAGCATACGCTTCAGAATATTGTCGATGCGTTCCGCAGTCAGAAGGCTGTCATGGTTATCGGTTCCTACCGGATGTGCGACTTCGAGCTCAACACACTGCCTCCGGGGCTAATCGCCCATCGTGAATGGACGGACGAAAACGGCCCTAACAATGCCCTTCGCATCAACGGGCTGGGGGCTCCGCGTGCTTTCTTCACGCCCCTGTTGCGTCAGATTCAGCTGCCCAACACGAGCTACGGAGAGGACTATGCCCTCGGGCTGATCTTCTCGCGGCGTTACCGTATCGGCCGCATCTACGACGAACTTTATCTCTGCCGGCGCTGGTCGGGCAACAGTGACGCCGCCCTGAGCGTCGACCGCATCAACGCCAATAACCTTTATAAAGACCGGCTGCGCACGCTGGAGATTTCCGCGCGCCGCCGGATGCTTCAGGGCAAGGCCGACATTCAGGCCGATTCTTCGCTCCATCGTTTTTTCAACCGTCAGCTGGAGACATGGGATGACACCCGCCGACGCTACCGTGAGTTGCAAGGTGCTGTCACCCGCGAGCTTCAGGGAGACACGTTCACGTTCGTCGCGCAGCACAATCCTGCACGCATCGTCTCCACCGGAGCGTCAATTGACAGCCGCACGATAGCCGCCCGCCCGTGCTTTCTCTGCGAGTCCAACCGCCCGGCGGCACAGCTGAAGAAAATCATCGACGACCGCTTTGAACTGCTGGTCAATCCCTTCCCCATACTCCCCATGCACTTCACCATTCCCGCCCGCAACCACCGCCCGCAGCTCATCCGCGCCGATTATGGCGAGATATACCGTCTGCTGGACGACTATCCGGACCTTATGGTGTTCTACAACGGGCCCCGATGTGGCGCGTCGGCTCCCGACCATGCCCATTTTCAGGCCGGAACGTCGGGCGTCCTGCCCCTTCAGAGAGAATGGCAGCGCCTCTGCCGCAATCTCGTTCCCGTCGTAGAAGACGACGGCGAGGGCAACGGCGTATGGCAGGTGGCCGACTATCCCTGTGCCGCGCTGCTCATCCGAACCGCTACCCGTGAGGCCGGCGAACGCCTTTTCGGCTATGTCTACGACGCACTGCCGCAGGGTGAGGACGAAACGGAGCCGGGAATGAACATCGTCGCATGGCGCACGGCCGACGGCTATGTCTCCGTCGTATTGCCGCGGAGCAAGCATCGTCCCGCATGCTACTCCGCCGAGGGCGACGACAGGTATCTCATCAGCCCCGGAGCGCTGGACATGGCGGGGCTGATCATAACGCCGCGGGAGGAGGACTACAACCGTCTGACACCGGAAAAGGCGCTCGCTGTCCTGCGCGAAGTGTCGCTGACGGACGACGATATGGGCGCCGTCGTGGAGCGGATACGCCGCAACGCTACGGCAGCATCGGCTTCCGGACAGTCTTCAGACGGCTCTACGGCGCCGTCGCCGGAGTGTTTCGCCGGTGCCGGATGCCCCTCAAATCCGGAAGTCAACGTCGGTATCGTGAGCGGAAGCCGCATCTGTTTCGCCCTCAACGGGGCCTACACGGCCAAGGGCGAGACCATCAGCGGCGAGCAGTCGGTGGAGTTTTCGGAAGGCGGAATACTCTGGAACGGCAGCCTCTACCGCGAACTGACGTTCACTCCGCAGTCCGCCGAAGCCTCGTTCTCGCTCCACGACGTTGTCATCGGCGTCCATTTCCATTGGGAGCGCAAGGAAACGCAGGTGTTCAGCGGCACGCTGAGGCTTGTCGTTGAGGCCGACCGGATCACGGCCATCAACCAGTTGCCGGTCGAGGACTATCTCACGAGCGTCATATCGAGCGAGATGAAGGCCACGTCATCGGTGGAATTTCTCAAAGCCCACGCCGTCATCTCGCGCAGCTGGCTGCTCGCTCAGATGGACAAGAGGCGCCGGCTGAAGGACGGCCACGACAGTTTCTTCTCCTTCATAAAGAAGGACGACGAGCTGATTCGCTGGTACGACCGCGAAGACCACACCATCTTTGATGTCTGCGCGGATGACCACTGTCAGCGCTATCAGGGCATAACGCGCGCCAACAACCGCGCCGTGGCGGAGGCGGTGAAAGCCACCCGCGGCCAGATACTGACCTACGGCGACGAGATTTGCGACGCGCGGTTCAGCAAATGCTGCGGCGGCGTGACGGAAGAGTTCCAGTATTGCTGGGAGGACACGCCCAAACCCTATCTCGTCTCCATCCGCGACTGCGACCCGTCGGGCCATGACTTCTGCGACACGAAGGACCCGGCGATACTCTCCCAGGTGCTCAACGACTATGACTGCGAGACGCCCGACTTCTACCGGTGGCGCGTTGAATATACGCAGGAGCAGCTGGCGCGTCTCGTCAGCACCAATATGAAGGACGACTTCGGGGACATCATCGACCTCATTCCGCTGGAACGGGGCCGCAGCGGCCGCATCAGCCGGCTGAAGATAGTGGGCTCGAAGAAGACATTCACCATCGGAAAGGAACTCGAAATACGCCGTACGCTGAGCGAGAGCCATCTCTACAGCAGCGCGTTCGAGGTCGAACGGCTCGACGTCTGTGACGGTGTTCCGGGACGTTTCGTGCTCAACGGCAGCGGCTGGGGCCACGGCGTCGGCCTCTGTCAGATAGGTGCGGCGGTCATGGGAGCACGTGGCTACAGTTATGACAGCATCCTGTTGCACTATTATCGTGGTGCCGTGATAACAAAAGTATATTGAAAATGAGACACATCCGCAATCCTTGGGCATGGGTGCCCACACTCTATTTCGCCGAAGGCATACCCTACGTGGCCGTCATGACGATATCGCTGATAATGTATAAGCGGCTGGGTATGTCCAACGCCGACATCACACTCTACACCTCCTGGCTCTATCTTCCGTGGGTCATAAAGCCCTTCTGGAGTCCGTTCATCGACATCATGCTGACCAAGCGCTGGTGGATTCTGGCCATGCAGCTGCTCGTCGGTGCGGCGTTGGGCGGCGTGGCCTTCACCATTCCCGGCCCGTTCTGGCTTCAGGGAACACTGGGTTTCTTCTGGCTGATGGCCTTTTCGAGCGCCACCCACGACATAGCGGCCGACGGATTCTACATGCTCGGCCTTGACCAGCACCGCCAGGCTCTCTTCGTCGGCATCCGTTCGACTTTCTACCGCATAGCGACAATCTTCGGACAGGGCCTCCTCGTCATGCTGGCCGGCAATCTGGAGGTCGTCACACGCAACGTCCGCTATTCGTGGAGCCTCATGTTCTACTTCATGGCGGGCCTCTTCATAGCCCTGTGGCTGTATCACAACTGGGTGTTGCCGCGTCCCGACGAGGACCGCAGGAGGGTGACGATGACGGCCCGTGAGCTGGCCGGCGAGCTGCAATATACGGTTGTCACCTTCTTCCGCAAGCCCCAGGTGTGGGCCGGAATCTGCTTCATGCTGTTCTACCGCATGCCCGAAGGCTTGCTGGCCAAGGTCTCGGCGCTGTTCCTCATCGACGCCGGCCACAACGGCGGACTGGGTCTCTCGCCCGCCGAATATGGTCTCGTTCAGGGCACGGTGGGCGTCGTCGGCCTCACGATAGGCGGAATCCTCGGCGGTATAGCGGCCAGCCGCGACGGCCTGAAGCATTGGCTGTGGCCGATGGTATGTGCCATCACGCTGCCCGACGTCGTCTATGTCTATCTCAGCTACGCCCTGCCGACCGACCTGATGGTCATCAACGTCTGCGTCTTCGTAGAGCAGTTCGGCTATGGTTTCGGCTTCTCGGCCTACATGCTATACCTTATATATTATAGCCGCGGCGAGCACAAGACCTCCCATTATGCCCTTTGCACGGCCCTGATGGCCCTGTCGATGATGATTCCCGGGCTCTTTGCCGGCGCGCTTCAGGAGACGGTGGGCTACCGGATGTTCTTCATCATCGTCGTGCTGACGTGCTCCCTGACCTTCGCCGTGTCGGCGTTTCTCAGGATAGACCCCGAATTCGGAAAGAAAGACAGCGGCGGGAAA
>USFX01000185.1 GCA_900553965.1 uncultured Prevotella sp. | reverse complement strand
GGGATAAGCTTATGAACGAATATAAAATATAAAGTTATGGCAAAAGATATCAAATTCAATATGGACGCCCGCGACCTCTTGAAGAAGGGCGTCGACCAGTTGGCTAACGCAGTCAAGGTTACACTCGGTCCGAAGGGCCGCAACGTGATCATCGAGAAGAAGTTTGGCGCTCCCCAGATTACGAAAGACGGTGTTACCGTTGCAAAGGAAGTAGAGCTGGAGGACCACTTCGAGAACACCGGCGCACAGCTCGTCAAGAGCGTGGCCAGCAAGACCGGTGACGACGCCGGCGACGGAACGACAACAGCGACCATCCTCGCCCAGAGCATCGTCAACGTCGGACTGAAGAACGTGACCGCCGGTGCCAACCCCATGGACCTCAAGCGCGGTATCGACAAGGCTGTCAACGCCGTCGTTGAATATATCAAGGCCAACGCCGAGAAGGTCGACGACAACTATGACAAGATTGAGCAGGTGGCAACGGTATCGGCCAACAACGACCCCGAAATCGGCAAGCTCATCGCCGACGCCATGCGCAAGGTCAGCAAGGACGGTGTCATCACCATCGAGGAGAGCAAGAGCCGCGACACATATATTAATGTGGTAGAGGGAATGCAGTTCGACCGCGGCTACCTCAGCAGCTACTTCATGACCGACGCCGACAAGATGGAGTGCGTCATGGACAACCCCTACATCCTCATCTACGACAAGAAGATCAGCAACATCAAGGACTTCCTGCCCATCCTGCAGCCTGCTGCCGAGAGCGGACGCCCGCTGTTGGTCATCGCTGAGGATGTTGACTCAGAGGCTCTGACGACGCTCGTTGTCAACCGTCTGCGCGGCGGATTGAAGATCTGCGCTGTCAAGGCTCCCGGCGACCGCCGCAAGGCCATGCTGGAGGACATCGCCGTCCTGACAGGCGGTACGGTCATCAGCGAGGAGAAGGGTCTGAAGCTCGAACAGGCTACGCTCGAAATGCTCGGAACCTGCGACAAGGTGACCGTGACGAAGGACAACACGACGATTGTCAACGGTGCCGGCCTGAAGGAGGCCATTGCCGACCGCATCGCACAGATAAAGAACGAGATCAGCAACACCACAAGCTCTTACGACAAGGAGAAGCTCCAGGAGCGTCTGGCCAAGATGGCCGGCGGCGTGGCAGTGCTCTACGTCGGTGCAAACAGCGAGGTTGAGATGAAGGAGAAGAAAGACCGCGTTGACGACGCACTCTGCGCAACACGCGCTGCCATCGAGGAAGGTGTCGTTGCCGGTGGCGGTACGACATACATCCGCGCCCTCTCGGCTCTGGCCGGACTTAAGGGCGACAACGCCGACGAGCAGACCGGTATCAACATCGTTGAGCGTGCCATCGAGGAACCGCTGCGTCAGATTGTCACCAACGCCGGTGGCGAGGGCGCTGTCGTTGTCCAGAAGGTCCGCGAGGGAGAGGGTGACTTCGGTTACAACGCCCGTACGGATGTCTATGAGGACATGCGCAAAGCCGGCGTGATTGACCCTGCAAAGGTGTCACGCGTGGCTCTGGAGAACGCCGCCTCAATAGCCGGCATGTTCCTGACGACCGAATGCCTCATCGTCGACAAGCCCGAGGACAAGCCGGCAATGCCGATGGGCGGCGCTCCCGGCATGGGCGGAATGATGTAAGATTTGCAAAGTGAAGATAACAAAAAGAGAGACCGGAACGAAATTCCGGTCTCTTTTTGATATTTTTCATATTGTTTTTGCTATTATTTAGACATAAATGCTTTGATTGTTGCGATAAAGTTGATAACTTTGCACCATCAAACAACGGATAAGTGACAGAACATCCGTAAATCAGAATTGAATAAAAAGAGATATTTTTGATTTGTTTTAGTAGATTAGTTTTTAAGTAGTTTGTTTTTACGGAGCGGGTTGTCGGGAAGACAGCCCGCTTTTAATTTATCCCCTTATATTTGCAGATGTCGGAAATAATCGCTATATTTGCAGTCGGGGCTTTGCTGAAAAGCCTTTGCCGGCGGCTCTGGCGTGCCGTGCCGGAGACCGTGCCGCGGCCCGTCGGGGATTATGATATGCCGGCGTCAGGCAAAGGAAAGACATATAAAGAAACAAACATATTATTATAATGAACCTGAAACAAATCAATATCGCACTGCTGACTGTACTTATGACAGTACCGGCAGCGGCGCAGCAGAAAGTCGGCGACTTCATCGAATCACGTTCTAACAACGAGGCTTTGCGCGGAACGGAACGCAGGATGAACTATCAGCCCGAGGGAAGGGCGTTCGTCTGTGAGAACGGAACGAACCGCTATACCCGTGCCCTCTACGGCGGATATACCGACTATCGTGTGGAGACGAGTGACCGTCCCGTCTTCGCCGTGTTCAAGAAAGGCAAGCACCGCAACGTGCGCTTCGTCGTCAACGGTGTCCCCGTGGACTCTACGGACTACTGCAAGGCGTGGTATCAGGATGCCTGCCGCAGCTATCTGTTGCGTGACAAGCGGCTGGAGAAAGCCGGCATGACCGCCCTGCGCATCGGCGTGGTGGCCTTGCAGGGCGAGGAGAGCGCGCTGTTCCGCTTTGAACGGGAGGGCGGAGAAGGTTCTCTTGACGTCAAGGCTGTTGTTACCAACATCTACGGCAAGGGCATGAGGCGCAACGGAGATATCGGCGCAGACCCTGCCGGCGTGTTCGACACGTCGCCGACGAATCCCGACCCGGTGGTCTCCGGAGCGACATACGGTCAGGGTCGCAGCGTCGCCTATGTCCTCGTACGTCTGAACAAGGTTGAGGATGTTGCCTTCGAACTGGCCAACTCACTGTGGGAAGAGACCATTGAATATAACACTGAGCTTGCCGGGCGGGTGCGCTTTGACACTCCCGACCCCTATATCAATACTCTCGGAGCTGCCCTCACCATCGCTGCCGACGGCGACTGGGACGGTCAGACGTGGCTTCACGGCTGTATCGGCTGGCGAATGCCGCTGGCCGGATGGCGCGCCGGCTATCTCGGTGACGTGCTGGGATGGAACGACCGTGCCCGTTCCCACTTCGACGCATACGCCAAGAGCCAGGTGACGGACGTCGCTCCGACGATTCCCCATCCGTCGCAGGACCGTGAGCTGAACCTCGCCCGCGCCGAAAAGAAGTGGGGAACGCAGATGTACAGCAACGGATATATATGCCGCAATCCCGAGAAGAACAATCAGATGCACCACTATGACATGAACCTCAACTACATGGATGAGCTTCTGTGGCACTTCTGTTACAATGCCGACACGGCGTACATGCGCAAGATGTGGCCCGTCATAAAGTCGCATCTGGCGTGGGAGAAGCGCAACTACGACCCCGACGGAGACGGCCTTTACGATGCCTACTGCTGCATCTGGGCCAGTGACGCGCTCTATTATAGTGGTGGTGCGGTGACCCATTCGTCGGCATACAACTACCGTGGCAACCGTCTCGCGGCCCGCATCGCCGAGCTGATCGGTGAGGATGCCGCTCCATATCATGCCGAAGCAGACCTCATCCTGAAGGCTATGAACGACCGTCTGTGGCTCGACGGCAAAGGCCACTGGGCCGAATTTGAGGAGGCTATGGGCCTGAAGCGCAAGCACGAGAGTGCCGCCCTGTGGTCCGTCTATACTCCGATAGACTGCGGCGCCGGCTCTCCGGGACAGTTCTGGGAGGCCACCCGCTATGTTGACCGCGAGATTCCGCATATCAAGGTGACGGCCAACGGTGTCGACTATGGCTCGACCATCTGCCGTATTCTTGGAGCATCAACAATGTGGCCACGGCAGAGGTCATGCACACGGCACTGGCCTACTTTGAGGCGGGCCGTGCCGAGGCGGGCTATCAGCTGATGATGGCCAATATCATGGACCAGATGTATCTCGGAGTAAGCCCCGGCAACTTCGGGCAGCTCAGTTTCTATGATGCCGCACGCGGAGAGTGCTATCGCGACTTCGGTGACTGCATCGGAATATCCTCACGCACACTTCTTCAGGGACTTTTCGGCATTGTTCCCGATGCCCTCAACGGCCGCTGCATAATCCGTCCGGGCTTCCCCGCAGAGTGGGACAGCGCGTCCGTGACAACCCCATATCTTTCTTACAAGTTCCGTCGCGAGGGCGACAAGGACGTCTATGAGATTACCCAGAACTTCGCCCGGCCGCTCAAAATCGTTCTCCGTCAGAACACTGACCGCGGCGCTTACGTCGAAACGGAAGGCTCGGACGAACTGACTCAGGTCATCACGGTCAACAGAAACGTGCCCCGCCGTATGTATAAGCCGGAGCGGGTGACGGACAAGAGCCTTTCGCCGACGGCCTACGGACTCGCCGAACCGGCAAAGGGCAAGTTCCGTAAGGTCAAAATGGACGACATGATGAACGCCAACGTGACCGACATCTTCGCCAATGAATATGTCTCGCCGCGTCCCAAGACGACCACGCTTCAGATTCCGGTGAACGGAATAGGGGAGTGGTGTCATCCGAAACTGATGGCGGAAATCAAGGACTCCGTCTTCCGCACGCTCATCAGGAAAGACCAGTTTGTCGTGGCCGGAGTGCCGTTCCGCACGCTGAAGAAAGGCCGCAACATCGTCTTTACGTCTCTTTGGAACAACTATCCCGATAGCATCACCGTGCCGCTGACCGGCAAGGCGACGTCCGCCTATCTGCTCATGGCCGGTTCGACCAACCACATGCAGAGCCGAATCGACAACGGTCTTGTCATCGCGACATACGAAGATGGCACGACGGACACGCTCCGTCTGCGAAATCCCGACAACTGGTGTCCGATTGAGCAGGACTACTACGTTGACGGCATGGCCTTCACGACAACCTCGCCGCGTCCCTATCGCGTCAGCTTCGGCACGGGGACGGTCAGCCGCGACCTCGGCAAGGAACTGTCAATCAAGGGCGTCTATGGCCGAGACATTCCCGGCGGAGCAGCCCAGATGCTGCGCATGCCGCTTGACGGAACGAAGAAACTCAAGTCGCTGACTGTACGGACGCTGTCCAATGACGTCGTCATAGGACTGATGGGAGTGACGTTGCAATAGTAGAGGAGGGCTTTTCGAGGAGTGAGGAGTGTGGATGTCGTGGAATGAGGAGTGTGGAGTGAGGAGGGAGAATAGCTTTGTTATCATCCGACAAGACTATTCTCACTCCTCACTCCACACTCCTCATTCCACGACATCCACACTCCTCACTC
>USFX01000184.1 GCA_900553965.1 uncultured Prevotella sp. | reverse complement strand
GGGAGATAACGGCGGCTATATACAACAAGCTGGCCGGCAGCCTTCCGAAACCATACAATAAATATAAGGTGACGGTCATCACCGGAGGCATGACCATCGACGAGCTGATTCCCAACCGTCTGCCACAGGACAGCGGCGGGCGGCGGCTGTGGGGAGACATCGACCACGACGGACAGCCGTGGACGCGGAACGTGTCCTATCCGGTACGCCTGACCCACGGTCTACAGAACCGCCACATCGCCCTTTGGGCCAGCCACGGCCGCTACTACGACCGGAAGCGCGGCGAATGGAGATGGCAACGGCCGAAACTGTTCGGAACGACGGAAGACCTGTTCACCCAGACCATCGTCGTCCCCTATCTAATACCCATGCTCGAAAAAGCCGGAGCGGTGGTGTTCACACCCCGCGAACGCGACTGGCAGCGCCATGAGGTCATCATCGACAACGACGACCGGCAGCCTGGAACGAGCTATATCGAGGTGAACGGAAAACAAAAATGGAAGGACTGCGGAACGCGGGCCTTCGCGCGCCACGCCGGCAGCTACGCCGACGGCGAGAATCCCTTTGTGGCCGGCACGGCACGCATGTCGCGGACGACGCGGAAGAAGAAAGGCTACAGCCTCATCTCCTATCAGCCCCGCATTCCCGAAGAAGGTCGTTATGCCGTCTACGTGAGCTACCAGACGATGGCGAACAGTGTCGACGACGCCTGCTATACGGTGTGGCACAAGGGCGGCCAGACCGAAATAAGGGTCAATCAGCGCATGGGCGGCGGCACGTGGGTCTATCTCGGAACGTTCGACTTCGACAAGGGCAGCAACGAATATAACCGTCACGAACCTCAGCTCCCACAAGGGCGTCGTCACGACCGATGCCGTGCGTTTCGGCGGCGGCATGGGCAACATCGAGCGCGGAGGAGCCGTCAGCGGCATGCCGCGCTGTCTGGAAGGAGCACGCTATTGGGCTCAATGGGCCGGCATGCCGCAGAGCGTCTACAGCACCAAGAACGGCGAGGACGACTATGGCGACGACATCAACACCCGCTCGCGGATGACCAACTATCTGGCGGGCGGCTCATGCTTCGTTCCCACGCGTGACGGTCTTGGCGTTCCCATCGAGATGACTCTTGCCATCCACAGCGACGCCGGCTATGCCAAGGACGGCGAGGGACTCATCGGCTCACTGTCCATCTGCACCACCGGCTACAACGACGGCCGGCTTGACGCTGGCATCTCGCGGCTCGCTTCGCGTGATCTTGCTCAGGCGCTGCTGGACAACGCCGCACGGGACATCAGGTTCAAGTACGGTAAATGGAACCGTCGGGAGCTCTACGACCGTAACTATTCTGAGACGCGCATGCCGGGAGTGCCAAGCGCCATCCTCGAAACGATGTCGCACCAGAACTTCCCTGACATGCTCTACGGTCAGGACCCGAACTTCCGGTTCACGCTGGCCCGCTCCATATACAAGACTATTCTCCGATACATCAGCGACCAGCACGGCCGCTCCTACGTCGTCTCGCCGCT
Organism: uncultured Prevotella sp.; assembly: GCA_900553965.1. Classification (GTDB taxonomy): domain Bacteria; phylum Bacteroidota; class Bacteroidia; order Bacteroidales; family Bacteroidaceae; genus Prevotella. Next base: position 3,729 of record USFX01000184.1, on the reverse strand, counting down.
GACTCCGGACAACTTCGCCATCGAATTTACGGCCAAGGACGAGATTCGTCTGAGCTGGACGGCGGTCAACGACCCGCAGGAGGCGACGTCGCAGCCTACGGGATACATATTATATACGGCTTGCGGCAGCGCCGGCTTTGACAACGGAACGCTCATACGCTCTTCGGAGAGCTACAGGATGAAGCTGGAGCCCGGTGTTCTCTACAGTTTCCGGCTGGCGGCCGTGAACCGCGGCGGCGAGAGTTTCCCGACCGAGGTGCTCTGCGCTGAATACAATCCGGATGCCTCCGGCGACATAATGATTGTCAACGGTTTCCACCGCCTGTCCTCACCGGCCGTCCGCAACAACGCCGTCGAACAGGGATTTGACCTCGACGACGACCCGGGTGTTACCTTGGGACGCACCGCCGGATGGGTCGGAAGACAGCAGGTCTTCGACCGCAGCCGCATGGGACGGGAGGACGAATGCGGACTTGGATGGAGCGGCGACGAGCTGGCCGGACGTTTCATTGCCGGAAACGACATGAACTATGTGCGCACTCACGCCGAGGCTATCATGAAAGCCGGACGATACAACATCGTGAGCTGTTCGAGCCATGCCGTTGAAAGCGGCCGCACGGACTTGTCACGCTACGGCATGGTGGACCTGCTGCTCGGACTGGAACGTGACGACAGACACAGCCTTGAGTTCTACAAAACTTTCGGAACCGCCATGCAGAGACAGCTCCGAGAATACGTCGGAAGGGGCGGAAGGCTGTTCGTCAGCGGCTCCTACGTCGGAACGGACATGATCTCGGATGAGGAAAGGACGTTTGTCGCAGACATACTGAAATACAACAGCGGAGGAAGCAACCGCAGCTGCAACGGCAGTGTGGAGGGCATGGGAACGACCGTCAGCTTCCATAACACGCTCAACGAGACACATTATGCCGCCACGGCACCTGACGTCATCAACCCGACAGGCACGGCCTTTCCCGTCATGCGCTATTCCGACGGGCGCAACGCCTGTGTTGCCTACAAGGGACAGGATTTCCGCACGCTGACGATGGGCTTTCCCTTCGAGTGCATCACGGACAAGGACAAACAGGCGTCAATAATGCGCGGCATCATCAACTTCCTGCTGAAATGACACCGGTCTCATGCCGGGACGGCTCAGGAAGCACCATAAAATGAAAGAACAACTAAAAAATAAGATTATGTTTAAAATACAAGCAAACAAGTCCGGAACACGGACAATTGAGATAACGGAAGAACATCTGCTGACCATCGAACGCCATCAGTTGCTGATGGGACTTGTGGGAAGCAACGGATATGTGGACGAAACAATATTGGAAAAGCTCAAGATGAACGTCCGCGCCCTGCTGGAAGCTGAATCTGAGAGCGACAAGGCGCTGCTCGACCTATGCCTTGACGTTATCTATCACCCCAACATGAAGGCTTTCGGCCTCCAGAAACTGATTGCCTTATACGACGGTTGGCTGAAAGACAGGCCGCAGACAACAGCCACGGAAGCGGAATAAGGAGTTTATATGGAATACAGACTATCTGACTTTCTACCCACCACCCGAAAGGAAATGGAACTGCGTGGATGGGAAGAGGCTGATGTTATCCTCTTCTCGGCAGACGCATACGTAGACCATCCGTCATTCGGCGCAGCTGTTATCGGACGTACCCTTGAAGCGGCGGGCTATCGTGTGGCCATCGTCCCGCAGCCCGACTGGCACGGAGACTACCGGGATTTCAAGAAGCTGGGCCGCCCGCGGCTCTTCTTCGGCATTGCACCGGGCTGCATGGACTCCATGGTCAACAAATATACGGCCAACCGCAGACTGCGCTCGGAGGATGCCTACAGCCCCGACGGACGCCACGACATGCGGCCGGAATATCCCACAATAGTCTATTCCAGGATATTGCGGCAGCTCTATCCGGACGTTCCAGTTGTGCTCGGAGGCATAGAGGCGTCACTGCGCCGGCTCACCCACTATGACTATTGGCAGGACTCGCTGCGAAAGTGCATCCTTTGTGACAGCGGGGCCGACATGATTATATACGGTATGGGCGAGAAACCTATGCTCGAACTGTGCCGACGGATGGACGACGGCATGGCCATCGGACAGATACGGGACATCCCCCAGACTGTCTACATGACCCGCAAGGAGGACATACCCGGCGGTATCACGGACGCTGACTTCGTCCTGAACAGCCACGAGGCCTGTCTTCGCGACAAGAAGGCACAGGCGGAGAACTTCCGGCACATTGAGGAAGAATCGAACATGATGCACGCCCGGAGACTGCTTCAGCAGGTGGACGGCCGCTTCGTGGTGGTCAATCCGCCCTACCCGCCCATGACAACCGAGGAGCTGGACGCGTCGTTCGACCTGCCTTACACCCGCGTCCCTCATCCCAAATATAAGAACAAGCGCATCCCGGCGTATGAGATGATCAAGTTTTCGGTCAACATCCACCGCGGATGCTTCGGCGGCTGCGCCTTCTGCACGATATCGGCACATCAGGGCAAATTCATCACGTGCCGCTCCAAGGAGAGTATTCTCAAAGAGGTGAAGAAGGTAATGGAGATGCCGGACTTCAAAGGATATCTGTCAGACCTCGGCGGACCGTCGGCAAACATGTACGGAATGGCTGGCCGCAACCGCAATATCTGCGAGAAATGCAAGCGGCCCAGCTGTATAAACCCGCAGATTTGTCCCAATCTGAACACCGATCATCGCCCGCTTCTGGATATATATCGAGCCGTTGACGCGCTTCCCGGAATCAAAAAGAGCTTCATCGGAAGCGGCGTGCGCTATGATCTGCTGTTGCACAGAAGCAAGTATGAGGAGATAAACAAGGCGGCGGCGGAATATACCCGCGAACTGATTTGCCGTCACGTGAGCGGCCGTCTGAAAGTGGCGCCGGAACACACGTGCGACAATGTGCTGCGGCTGATGCGCAAACCGTCGTTCAGTCAGTTCCATGAATTCAAACGGATATTCGACCGTATCAACCACGAGGAGGGACTGAACCAGCAGATCATCCCCTATTTCATCAGCAGCCATCCCGGTTGCCGCGAGGAAGACATGGCCGAACTGGCCGTGATAACCAAGCGGCTGGACTTCCATCTGGAACAGGTTCAGGACTTCACGCCGACCCCGATGACGGTGAGCACCGAGGCGTGGTACACTGGATATGACCCTTATACGCTCGAACCCGTGTTCAGCGCAAAGACACAGAAGGAGAAACTGGCACAGCGGCAGTATTTCTTCTGGTACAAACCGGAGGAACGCCGCAACATCGAGGCGTCACTGCGTCGCATCGGCCGCCCCGACCTCATACGCGAACTGTGGTCGCAGCCGACGCGGCCCAACGACCGGAATACATACAATTCTTTCGAAGGCAGAGACGGAAGAACAGAACGGAAGAACAGCAAGACGGAACGGAACCACCATGGAGATTATAGAGCAAAACATAACACCCAAAAGCAAAACAACAGAAACGGAAGACGGAATCGTGATTACTGACGATTTCGTCGCCGTCATCGACGGAAGCACGAGCAAATCGCCGGTCCGCATCGCGGCCGGTTGCTCCAACGGACGCTATTGCATGACGCTCATTGCCGGATTTGTCAAGCAGGCAGATGCCTCAACCGGCGTCGAAGAGTTCTGCAACGGCCTGACTGAAACCATACGCGACCACTATCGGGGACTTGACATGCGACGTCTGGAAGAGCAC
>USFX01000183.1 GCA_900553965.1 uncultured Prevotella sp. | reverse complement strand
TTCTTCAAGGATTTGAAGGCATTTGTCCGGTTAATTCCGAGTTTTTAACAGTTGGCTTTCAACGCAAAGACACAAAGACGCAAAGGTTTCATATTTAAAGATTGCAGAGAAACGGAGACAATAAAAACTCAGTACCTCTGTGTTCAATATATAAGCTTCTTATAATTAAAACCTTTGCGTCTCCGCGTCTTTGCGTTGAAAGTTGAAAGCATCCCCCTTCTCTCCCCATTTTGCTTTTTTACGTTTTCAGTCACTCCTTTTAGCATATTTCCCTTTGCACTTCAAAAAAAAAACTTTAACTTTGCAACTATATAAACTTACGCCAATGAGACAACTGAAAATCACTAAATCAATCACCAACCGTGAAAGTGCGTCTCTTGAGAAATACTTGCAGGAGATAGGTAAGGAAGAACTTCTCACCGTAGACGAAGAAGTGGAGTTGGCACAGCGCATCCGGAAAGGAGACCGGAGAGCGCTGGACAAACTGACCAAGGCTAATCTGCGGTTTGTTGTCTCTGTGGCCAAACAGTATCAGAATCAGGGTCTCAGCCTTCCCGACCTCATCAACGAAGGCAATGTCGGGCTGATAAAAGCTGCGGAAAAATTTGACGAGACACGCGGTTTCAAGTTTATATCATACGCCGTCTGGTGGATACGCCAGAACATCCTCCAGGCCATCGCCGAACAGAGCCGCATCGTCAGGCTCCCGCTCAATCAGGTCGGCTCGATGAACAAAATCAACCGTATGCTCAGCAAGTTTGAGCAGGAGAACGAACGCCGCCCGTCCATTGAGGAAATAGCCGAAGAAACCGACCTCCCGACGGACAAAATCGACGACGCCATGAAGACGACAGGACGCCACGTGTCTGTTGACGCTCCGTTCTCCGACGGCGAAGAGGGCGGACTGCTCGACGTGATGGTCAACGACGACGCGCCGATGGCCGACCGCCAGCTCGTGGTGGAATCGCTGAGAGCGGAAATAAACAACGTGTTGCAGTGTCTCAACGAGCGCGAACGCGACATCATCGAATCATTCTACGGCATCAACCGCCCGGAAATGACACTCGACGAAATCGGAACAAAATACGGTCTGACCCGCGAGCGTGTCAGACAGATAAAGGAAAAAGCCATCAGACGGCTAAGAAACAGTACGAACAACAATTTGCTAAAATCATATTTAGGACAATAAAACAAAAGATGAAATCAGTTAAATTCTTATTCCTTGCCGCCGCACTGATGGCGTTATCCGCAGCCCCCGAGGCCTCAGCTAAAAGAAAGATGCTCCCGAAAACCTATATGTTCGGCTTTTCAGCATCGTTCAGAGACTCAACAGTCTATTTCACTAACGTTCAGGCCGTTGACAGCGTTTGGGTGGAGACCAAGGGAGATATGCTCCTCGGACGGAACGTCTATTCCTATCAGCTGAAGAACTACATGAACGGACTCGGCATGCCTCACAGGACCTGCGTCGTCATGTTTGCCGAAAAGCGAAAGGACGCAGAGAAGAAACTGATGAAACTGAGACACAAATACACGGGAAAAGCGAAAAACCAATATGATGTCAAGGTGCTGACCGACACGGATTTCAGCTTCCATCCCGTCAGCATAGACCTCATCGCACCTGACGACGGAACTGAAAAACCGCAGCCGAAAAGCAAGAAAAGAAAGAAATAAGTCCGGCAAATGGGAGAAAAGACAAATCTGTTCAGAATAGCAGACTTTCTTGTCCGCGTCACATTCAATGATACGGAAACGGACGGCATGACCCTTCTGCCGTCTTTCAAAGCGTTCGGATGTGAGAAAGACAACAGCGGCGGAGTGCTCCTTGACATGACCGTTGACAACGGGCTGATACCACGGCGCGACGGACAGAAAATCAGGAATTTCGATACCGGAAACGGCCATACGCTCGTTCACAAGCTGCCCGACGGAGGTTATCAGTTCATCATTAGGGACACAAAGGAACGCGACTGCTGCCTCCTGCAGGCTGACAGCCGGTTCTCGGTATGCCGTTGCGCGCTCAACGGCATACGCGACATGCGCTCGTTCGGACTCAACGATGCCCTCATGCTCTCCTTTGCTTTCGCCACCTCATTCCACGGCGCGTTGCTCATTCATGCCTCATGCATCATGAAAGACGGATGGGGCTATCCATTCACCGCGAAAAGCGGAACGGGAAAGAGCACTCACACGTCACTGTGGATGAAACACATTGAAGGTGTAGAACTGCTCAACGACGACAATCCGGTGATACGGTTTATCGACGGGGAGGCTTTCATCTACGGCTCACCATGGAGCGGAAAGACACCTTGTTACAGAAACAGGAAAGCACGGCTGGGAGCAGTGACGAAAATTAAACGCGCCACCGAGAACAGCATCGAGCGGTCAAATCCAATCAACGCCTTCGGAATGATGCTGGCCGCATGTTCGTCGATGAAGTGGGACAACGAAATATATAACGGAGTATGCGACACTGCAACGCGCATCATTGAAACAACACCAATATACACTCTACACTGTCTGCCGGACGAGCAGGCTGCAATACTATGTCACAGGACAATAGCAAGATAAAGACACTGCGCGTGACCAACGCCATATTACTGCCGGAAATAATACGAATGATAGACGCCGGCCATACCGTGACGTTGCCTTTGCGCGGCTACAGCATGCGGCCGTTCCTCGAAGACGGCCGTGACAAGGCTTTGCTGGCAGCAGTGGACAGACTGTCCATTGGAATGCCCGTATTGGCGGAAACGTATCCTGGCCATTATGTGCTCCATCGGATTGTCGGCATGGATGGTGAACGGGTGACACTGCTCGGTGACGGCAACATCACACCGGAACACTGCCGCCTCTCTGACATCAAGGCCGTGGCCGTGGCGTTCTACCGCAAGGGACGCACCGTTCCCGACCGAACCGACGGACGTAAGTGGCGGACGTATTCGTGGGTATGGACAAGGCTCCGCCCCATGCGCCGCTACCTGCTCTTCATCTACCGGCAGTTCTTAAAGATAAAGGCGTAGTCTCATGCACCGTTACCCGCCGGACTGGAAATAAAAAACATGGAATAAACAACATTCAATAAACCTATATAAACAATGAAAAGAAAGAAAGGATTTAATCTGCGCAATGTCTGCGGCGAACGGATTATCGTTGCCGAAGGCCGTGAAAACATAGATTTCAGCAAAATAATAAGCATGAACGGGTCGTCGGAATTCCTTTGGAATGCCATTGATGGAAAAGATTTCACGACCGACGACCTCGTACGTATGCTCACAGATGAATATGAAGTAGACGAAGCCACCGCCCGACAGGATGCCGAAACCGTCGTACGGCAGTGGACGGAGGCCGGAATTGTGGAATGACTTGCTAAGTAGATAAAAGGAGATAAGGGAAGATAAAAGGAGATAAAGGACAACGGTCTTTGTTTCAACAGCAAGACATACGTCCTTTATCTCCTTTTATCTTCCCTCATCTCCTTTTATCTACCTCAGGCTTATTCCCCTCTTCTCAGAACGTATAGCCCAGGGAGAGGAGCATCTGGTGACGCTTGTTGCTGACATCAACGGCATCGGCCGTGTTGGTCGCGTCAAGCACATCGGAGAACGGACGGAACGTTCCGTTGGTCTGACTGTACTGATATGCGAGGTCGATGGAGAACTTGTCGATGCGATAACCGATGCCTGCCGTGATGCGGTAGGTATCCTTCCAGTTGGTATAATCGGTCGAAGAAGCATAGCTCACGCCGTAAGAGTCGAGCCATCCGTCCTTGACAGCGTTCTTGTTATACATCGGCGAGAGATAGTTGAAGCCAAGGCGCACCGATATGTCGTTGTCCGGCTTGAACTCCGCACCCACCTTCACCGTGTGGACACCCTTCAACGTCTTTTCCGTATGACGGTTCATCTCGCGGTCTGACGACGTATCCTCATATCCGTCCCAGTCATATCCGTCGATTACGCGGCTGTCAGTACTGCCATAGTCGGCATATTCGTACGACGCGCCGAGGGCCAGATAGCGGTCGATGGTATGGCCGAGGCTCAGTCCGAACTTCCATGGAGTGTAGAGCTTGAAGTCATATTCGTTGCTGATGTCCATGCTGTACTGTCCGTTCAGCTTGTCGTCAACGACCATTGCCGTATAGTTTCTCGTCGTGAGGTCATACCACGTGGGCGTTGCCACAGACAGACCGATGCGGAACGGCGACTCCTCGATAGGACGAAAGATGACGCCAGCCTTGACGTCGACGCCCGAACCGGTAATCTCCCGCGTGTCTTCCACCAGCACGCCGTCAACCTGTTCCTCGTTCGGAGCGAAGAGCTCGGCATATTCGGAATAGCCCTTGTAGTGAACGTCGTGCAGTCCGATGGTCACACCGAGATAGACGCGGTCATTGATATTGCCGCTGATGTTGAAGTCGTAGGAGCCAATATAGCCGCTGTTCTTGCGGTCCATCATATACCGTTCGGCGCCGAAATAGCCGTAGGTCGGATTTGACATGTCCGAGCCGGGCGCAACCAGCAGAGCGTTATAGTAGAGTTCGTCCAACTGACTGAAGGCATTGTCCCCTGAAGTTATATAGCCATTGTCCGGATAGACAAAATCCCAGCCGCTGTCAGCAGCAGCCGCACCTTTATTATATGACGCCTTGTTCTGTGACGCATCAGCTCCGAGATTACCTGCGGCATTGAGTATGAAATTGAAATTGCGGCTCTTGTGATAGTTGAAAGCGAAGTTAATGAACGACCGGCTGCTCGTGCGCATGGAATAGACAAAGCCGATCTGGTCGAAACTCATGTTGGTCTTGTTGGCATCGGCGAACTTCACGGCGTCCTGCTGGGACACGAATCCGAACGAGGCGGAAGCCATGGAGTGACGGAACAGACCGATACCAGCCGGATTGGTCCCTATCGTCGAGAGGTCAGCACCGAGGGCGTCCATCGCTCCTCCCATACCCACATAACGGGCAGTACCGTTCAGATCTCCCGTAGCCAGCTCCGCGTTCATATAAGTCTCCTGTGCCGCTGCGGTGAGAGAGCCTCCCATCAGCGCAGCAATCAAAGCATATCTTGTCTTCATTTTCATAATCGTTTGGTATATATAAGATAACCGTTTGTCATATATAAATATGTGATTGTCACGTCCCGCTACATGCTGCGGCGACAGCGGTGACCGTACATCCGCCTATCGGCGTCCTCCAAACCCGCCGCCACGTGCTCCACCGCCGCCACCGGAACGGCTGCCGCCACTGAAACTTCCGCCCGAA
>USFX01000182.1 GCA_900553965.1 uncultured Prevotella sp. | reverse complement strand
CCTGACACAACACCGTGGACAGTGAGACGCCACGGTGTGACGTCTCTACAAGTCCTTTCCATTATTTTCCGAACACCCATGATTGCAAATCCGCTACAGCGTTCGTGTTATCTTCCTGCAGGTTCTTTCATACAAAATTGTGTCTGATATCAGTAGCCTCTGAAACACAGAAAAACATAGTTTTAACACAGAAAAACATCGTCTTTGCGCTTTTGCTCCTTTGCGTTTAAATCACAAAATTACATAACCACGGCATGTGTAAAATTCCCCGATACCTTTAAAAACTGGCCGGAAAGCCCGTTTTTAAGCCTAAAAACATGGCTTGTGTAATAATTTGTAATACTTTTCTTGTACACAAAAGCCTTTTTATCTACATTTGCAGTGTTCGAACACCAAACCGTACTTTATATTATTAATGTTTAAAAACAACGGAAATGAAAAGTAGAATAATGATATTCGCCATGGTTTCAGCCATGGGATTGCTGACAGCAGCATGCTCCGGCAACAGTAGCAAGAACGCCCCGGCAGATGCAACGGACAGCATCGAGGTGGTAGAGTCAGACAGCGTAGATATTGTCGGCCCCGACTCAGTAGGTATCTATGATATAGTCAAGGAGATGCCGGCGTTTGAAGGTGGCGACGAAGCGCTCATGAAATGGCTCGGCGAGAACATCAAGTATCCGCAGGAAGCTCAGGACAAGAAAATCCAAGGCCGCGTAATAGTCAAGTTCATCGTTAATGAAGAAGGTAAGATTGAAGACGCTACGGTAGTAAGAAGCGTCAACAAGCTGCTCGACGAAGAGGCTCTGCGCGTTGTCAACGCCATGCCGGCATGGAAGCCGGGCGTGGTCGACGGCCAGCCGGTGAAGGTCTATTTCTCTCTTCCTGTGACGTTCCAGCTCTGATAAATACTTAGACGGACATAAATACTACATAACGGAACATACAGGTAAGACCGTGAGATGGTTACTGAGATACACCTATAGATTAATTTATTTAGCGGTATTCATTACGGTTGCGGGCTGCTCCAACGAGCAGTCTCGCAGCCGTATGCTTGATAAGATAGAACGGCAGGTCAACATCGCGCCCTTTTCGGCCATAGCCCGGCTCGACAGCATCGACGCCGACAGGCTCAGTGAGGGCAACAGGGCGCTCTACATGCTCCTGAGAGCGGAAAGCCTCCACCGTCTCAACCTCCCGCAGGACCCTGTCGGAACGCTCGACGAGAGCATCAGACACTTCCGGACGTACGGCGACAAGGGCCGCACGGCGCGCTCCATGCTCCACCACGGAATAGCGCTCTACGAGCACAACCGTTACCGCGAGGCCGTAAGCGTCATCCTCGAAGCCTCCGAAATGGCCAGAGACACGGTGGCCCCGTTCCTGAAATTCTATATCAACGAGTCGCTCGGGCGCATCAACCGCAAGAAAGGAAGCGACCAGAAGGCTCTGCAGTATTACCGCATGGCACTGCACCATGCACGCTATTGTGCCGACGAAGACCTGCGGGTGAGCGTAATCAACAGCATAACCGACATCTTCGACTACCTCAACATGCCCGACAGCATGGCGATGTACATCAGCCGCATCGATCCGTTCAAATACAACTTCAACGAAGAACTGCAGGCACAGCTGCTCACCAACAAGGCCAGCCTTGCCCTGCGGATGAAAGACACGGCGACGGCCGTGAGCCTGCTCAACAAGGCGGTGGACACCCATCCGCTGGTCTTCAAGACACGCAAGCTCATGGGAGATATCTATGCCGGACAGGGAAACATGGAAAAGGCGTGTGAACTGTGGTATGAGACAGCTGTCAGAACCGAGCGGGACATCAGCTTCAACGCCAACATGAACCTGTTCCGTTACTTCGACAGCACCCACCAGTACAAGCACGCCATCGTGATTCTCAAACGCATGACGTCTCAATATGAATCAATCAGCTCTGACGAAGGACTCACGGGGATTGTCGGAGCACAGGCGCAACACGAGATTGACGCCAGCAAGAAGGCGCACGAACGCAAACTGAGAAACATTGTGGCCGCCTCGCTCCTGCTCATCATCATCACCGTGACGACGGTCGTCTATCAGCGGCGGCGCATACGCAATCTCAACAGGAACTATTCGGCCGACATGATGACATATAACATCGTCAGCGACCGCATGGCCGCGCTGATGAAGAAGAACGAGACAGACGAGACGACAATAGCCCGGAAGACGGACGAGATAAAGCAGCTGCAGGAGAAACTGGCCGAATATCAGGACGACCGCCGCCAGCCGGACGACTGGAACATGCAGGAACAGCTCATGCAGGCGCCCATCGTGACGCGCATGCACGCCCTGGCCTCACGCGGAATGGAGGCTGACGACACGGAGTGGAAGGAGATGTATGAGCTGACGAGAACCTACCTACCGCAGCTGACGGCGCTGCTCTACGGCACGACGGTCATCAACACGAACGAAATCAACGTCTGTCTGCTCATCCGTCTGCGCTTCATTCCCTCCGAAATCGCCGTGCTCACAGGCACCTCACCCCAGACCATCACCAACATCCGCAGCCGCATGCTCTCCAAACTGTTCAACGAAAAGGGTGGGGCAAGGGACTTCGACGCAAGGATAAGAACGATAAATTAGGAATTTTAAATTAGGTGTTGTCGGCCTACGGCCAATGATAAATTATGGAATTACGAATTTGCTGCCGCCATTCCAACGTTACTGATATTTCACGCTGCAACGGTTTTGGAATGACATCGAAGCAAGGACATCCCGCTGGTATAATTCGTAATTCCATAATTTATCATCGGCCGTAGGCCGACAACTCCTAATTCCTAATTCGTAATTCATAATTTTTATGTACCTTTGCACACATATATATAATGTGTATATCAATGGACAACAACAAAGCAACACTTGAATTGGGGACAAAGCCAGTCGGTCGTCTGCTTATGCAGTATGCCATGCCAGCCATCATCGCCATGACCGCCGCGTCGCTCTACAACATGGTCGACAGCATATTCATCGGTCAGGGCGTCGGTCCGATGGCCATCTCGGGTCTGGCTCTGACATTCCCGTTCATGAACCTCGGAGCGGCTTTCGGAGCCGCCGTCGGCGTGGGAGCGTCCACGTGCATATCTGTCAAGCTGGGACAGAAGGACTACAGCACGGCACAACACATCCTCGGCAATACCGTGACGCTCAACCTTATTGTCGGCATTCTCTTCAGCGTCTTCTCACTTCTCTTCCTCGACGACATACTCTATTTCTTCGGAGCAAGCCCGCAGACCATACCCTACGCCCGCGACTATATGGTCGTCATCCTTCTGGGCAACGTCTTCTCACACATGTATTTCGGCATGAACGCCGTGCTCCGCGCCTCGGGCAAGCCCCGTCAGGCGATGTACGCCACGATGTTCACCGTCGTGATGAACACCATCCTCGACCCGCTCTTCATCTACGTCTTCGATATGGGCATACGCGGAGCGGCCTTCGCCACGATTCTCTCGCAGCTGATGGCCCTGACGTGGCAGATGCGGCTCTTCTCCGACAAGAACGAGCTGCTCCACCTGCGGCGCGGCATCTACCGCCCGATAGGGATGATCGTCCGCAACATCATCGGCATCGGCATGTCGCCGTTCCTGATGAACGTCTGCGCCTGTGTCGTGGTCATCTTCATCAACAAGGGACTGCTGGCCTACGGCGGCGCCCTCGCCGTGGGAGCCTATGGAATTGTCAACCGCGTGGCCTTCGTCTTCGTGATGATTGTCATGGGTATCAATCAGGGCATGCAGCCGATTGCCGGATATAACTACGGTGCACAGCAGACCGAGCGTCTCATGCGCGTCGTCAAGCTCGCGATGATGGCCGCCACGGCCGTGACCACCGCAGGATTCGTCATCGCCGAAGCCATTCCGGGGCAATGCGCACGGCTGTTCACGGCCGACAGCGAACTGATCAGCCTGTCCGCCCACGGCATGCGCATCGTCATGTTCACCTTCCCCATCATCGGCTATCAGATGGTCGTGACCAACTTCTTCCAGAGCATCGGCCGCGCCCGCGTCAGCATCTTCCTCTCGCTCTCGCGCCAGATGCTCTTCCTCCTGCCCATGCTCATCATTCTCCCGCCGGCGATGGGCGTCAACGGCGTATGGCTCTCCATGCCCGTGGCCGACACCGTGGCGTCGGTCGTGACGGCGATAGTTATGGTGAAAGCCTCACCCCCAACCCCTCCCCGAAAGGGAGGGGAGTGATATGCTTTTAGCAGTTCCCCATAATTCCCATTACCCCCATCACTCCCATAGCTCCCATTACCCCCATTACTCCCATTACCCCCATTACCCCCATAACTCCCATAACTCCCATAAAGAAAAGAATGACCAAGATTATCATCAACATCGGCCGCCAGCTCGGCAGCGGCGGCCGGGAGATTGCCGCAAGGCTGGCCGAAAACCTCGGGTGCAAGTTCTACGACCGCGAGCTGCTGAACCTTGCGGCAAAGGAAAGCGGCTTCTGCGAGAAGTTCTTCGAACAGAACGACGAGAACCGCGGCTTCCTGCGCTCGCTCTTCCACCTGCATATTCCCCACATCAGCGACGTCAACTTCTACAGCAACAACCTCTCGCAGGAGAATCTCTTCAAGTTCCAGAGCGACGCCATACGCCATGCCGCCGAAGAAGGCTCGTGTGTGTTTGTCGGCCGCTGCGCCGACTACGTCCTGCGCGACCACAATGACGTGGTCAACGTCTTCATCACGGCCGACCTCGACAGCCGCATCCGACGGATATGCGACCGAAACGGATGTGACGAGGACACCGCCCGAAGGCTGATCGAAAAGGGTGACCGCAGCCGCGCGGACTATTACAACTACTATACGGGCAAGACCTGGGGCCACGGAGCGAGCTATGACCTGTGCATCAATTCCAGTCTGCTCGGCCCCGAACGGACAGAGGAGTTCATCAGGGAGTTTGTGAAGAAAAGACTCTGAAACCCGCTCAAAGACCCACCCCAAAAAACCTAAAACCCACCCCAACCCTCCCGAAGGGAGGGAGCTTGATATGCTTTAGTGGGTTCCCGTCTCTCCCATAGCTCCCATCACTAACATCACTAACATCTGACATCTAACATCCCCCACTCAGTGTCCCCCTTCGGGGGACCATAGGGGGCTTCACATTATGAAGAAAATCGGAATAATAAGCGACACCCACGCCTACTGGGACGAGAAATATCTCCACTACTTCGAACCGTGCGACGAAATATGGCACGCCGGAGACATCGGTTCCACCGAGGT
>USFX01000181.1 GCA_900553965.1 uncultured Prevotella sp. | reverse complement strand
CCTGTATTGCAGGGATTACCTTGCGTATCTTCTCCTCCGGCCAGTCCCACCATTTCAGTTCCCTCAGCCGCTCCACGACCTCGGGCGCAAAGCGCTTGCGGATTTCGTGCGCGGGAACTCCGCCAACGATAGAATACGGCGCGACGTCTTTTGTCACGACGGCACGCGTACCGATTATCGCGCCGTCGCCGATGGTCACTCCCGCCATGATAACGGCGTCATAGCCAATCCACACGTCGTTGCCGATGATGATGTCGCCCTTGTTGTCCCACGCCGAGACAACCTCCGATTTGGGCAAGTCCCATTCCTCAAAAAACAGCGGGAAGGTGTATGTGGAGAGCGATCGGAGCGCGTGGTTGGCACAGTTGAAGATGAACTTCGCGCCACAGGCTATCGAGCAGAACTTGCCGATGACGAGGCGGTCGCCGTTTATGGGATAATGATAGAGCACGTTGTTCTTCTCGAAATCGCGCGGGTCGTTCACGAAGTCGTTGTAGATGGTGAAGTCGCCCACCTCTATTGTCTTTCGGGTGACGACCGACTTGAGGTAGACGGTCTGTGTGTCGCCCGTGCGGGGATAAATCTTACGGCTGTCCATTCTGATCTTTTAGAATCTATTTGTTTTGATTAGAGTTTATACATTTTATTCAAGAGCCAATTCATCTTGATTGGAGGCTTTATCCATTCTGCTCAAGTATTCCGATGATGTTCTTTTTCACTCCTGTCAGGTCGCTGTCGGTCAATAAAGGAATCAGCCGTTGGATTTCGCCGATGCTCCTGTCCCACCATCGCAATTTCTCCAACAAACCTATCAACTCATCGTCAAAGCGCTTTCTGATTACTCTTGCCGGATTGCCCGCGACTATCGTGTACGGCTCAACATCATGCCCTACGATGCTGCCGAGCCCGATGATTGCGCCGTCGCCGATACGGACACCCGGCAGTATGGTCGCGTCCTGCCCAATCCAAACGTCGTTGCCCACAATGGTGTCGCCCCTAAGCGGAAGGTCGTCTGCCGCCGGCGACGTCCCGGTCCACCCCTCCATGATGTAGAAAGGATAGGTCGACGCCGCATTCATCTGATGGTTCGCTCCGTTCATTATGAATGTAACGCCCGATGCTATCTGGCAGAACTTTCCGATAACCAGCCGGTCGCCGATAAAGTCATAATGATGCAGCACGTGCCGCTCAAAGTCGGTGTCGCTGAAATACGTGAAGTCTCCCACGATTATGTTCGGGTTCTTAACAGTCGGTTTTACGTATGTAACGGTATCGCAGCCCCTTACGGGGAAAATCGTATCTGGGTTCGGTTGCATTTCCATTTCTTTTATATTCTTGTCGGTTTCCATATTATTTGGTTTTGCATCATCTTTCCTGACGCAAAAGACCATGTGGGGCATATCCACTCCACGATAATGCTTGACAAAAGTATCTGTCAAGGTCATGCCGTTGCGGAGCGCGACATTCTGCGAGGCGGTATTCGTATCCCGGATAATGGAATATAACGCATCAAAATGCAACACGTCAAACCCGCACTCGCGACAGGCGGCAGCGGCTTCCGTGGCATAGCCTCTGTGCCAGTACTTATGAGCCAGCAGATAACCGATTTCAGGCACTTGCCCTCCGTTGTATTCCTGCATCGTGATGCCGCATTGTCCTATCATCTCGCCGGTGTCTTTCAGAAACACACCCCACAAGCCGAAACCGTGCTCCCTGTACCGTTGCAACTGCTTTTGCATCCACGCAAGGGTCTCCTCGTCGCTGAAAGCCCCGTTATAGGCATACATCACATTCTCATCCTGCAATATAGAGGATAAAGCTTCAATGTCCGAAAGGCTCATTTCCCTCAGCAGCAGCCTGTCTGTCTCTATAATTACACTTTGCATAGTTTAAACAATCAGCAGCTTCCGTTATTTATAGTTGCGTTTTATCTCATCAATCGACTTGCCGCCTATTCCGAAATTCTCGTCCGGCAGTTCCTTTATTGTCACGGTGAAGAACTGCCCCGGAATATGTGTTATCTCGGATGCCGTGGCGGTCAGGCGTTCAATGAGTTGTTTCTTTTGTCCGGCGGTCAGTCTGCCGCTTTCAATTGATATGTATGGCATTAATTCTTTTTTTATTTTTGCGGATATCTATACTTTTCCATAATCAAAAAGCTTTCTCTATCCATGCGTAGGTGGAACGGCTGTTACTTCATGCAAGCCATGGATGTACTGCCACAGACAGCGGTAGAAACGGTGGCGGGTCATCGTCGAGGCATCGCCGAGAATGATGAGCTTCATCCGGGCGCGCGTTATCGCCACGTTCATACGGCGCAGGTCACGCAGGAAACCGATGTCGCCGCTGTCGTTGGCACGCACCATCGAAATCAGGATTATGTCGCGTTCCTGTCCCTGAAAGCCGTCGACCGTATTGACGGAGATATAGCGGCGGAACGGTTTGAAGAACTCGCGCTTCATCAACAGCCGCCGCAGATACTGGACCTGTGCCCGATAGGGCGAGATTATGCCCACGTCGAGGCGTTCGTCGAGGATGCGCTGCTTTCCGATGCGGGTGAAATATGCCTCAAGCGTGCTGAGCGTCAGTTCCGCCTCAGCCTTGTTGATGCGGCCGAAACTCTCGCCCACGAATTCCTCCACATAGTCGCGGACCAGTGCTTTCGCGGCGGACATACCATCAGCACCACCAACGCCCATGCCTGAAGCAACGTCGGACGTCGCAGCCTCGCCGCCCTCCGGCCGTGAAAGTTCCGGCGATGCTCCGCCGGGACTCACCCACTCCATCGGAATGTCATAGTCCAATATGCCGCGATATCTGACTTCCGGCGCCGACTCGACCATACCGCCGTAGAACCAGTCGCTGGAGAAGCGCATTATGTCCTCATTCATGCGGTACTGCACCTTCAGCAGCGTCACCACCTCAGGCTTCTGCTCCACGATGCGCTCCATGAGTGTCGTGGCCAGTCCGCCGCGCATGGCTTCAAGGCTCTTCACCGTGGGCGGCAGCTGACAATGGTCGCCGGCCAGAATCACACGCGACGCCCTCCGGATGGCAATCCAGCAGGCGGCTTCGAGAGCCTGGGCGGCCTCGTCGATGAACAGCGTGGCGAACTTCATGCCGTCCAACAGGCGGTTGGCGCTTCCCGTCAGCGTCGACGCAATCACGCGGGCCTCGCCGAAGAGCTCATTGTTGATACGCAGCTCCAGTTCCGTGGCACGGCTCTTCAGACTCTCCATCTTCTGATGCCAGCGTTCGTCGCCACGACGGCGGCGGGCGCGCAGGTCACGTATGGCCTTGCGTATGCTCCACAGCTGCGGATAGTCGGGATGGGCCTCAAAGCGCCGTTCGTAGGTGAAGGAGAGCATCTTGTCGTTGACCTTCGTCGGATTGCCGATGCGCAGGACATTGACACCGCGGTCGACGAGCTGCTCGCTGATCCAGTCGACGGCCATGTTGCTCTGTGCGCAGACCAGCACCTGACTCTCACGACGCAGTGTCTCGTAGATGGCCTCGACAAGCGTAGTCGTCTTTCCCGTTCCTGGAGGCCCGTGGACGACGGCCACGTCCTTGGCGCGCAACACCTCGTTGACGGCCCGCTCCTGTGTGGCGTTGAGATAAGGGAAGCGCAGCGGGCTGAAAGTGAAGGTCTCGGCTTTCTGACGCGAATAGAAAAGATCACGCAGATAGGCCAGCCGCCCCTTGGCGCGCATCGTACGGTCAAGAGCCTCAAACATAAGGCGATAGCTCGTTTCGTCAAACGAAAGCTGCAAGCCAAGATTCTCGCGGTCCTGCAGGTCGGCGACGCTGAAACCGTCAGGCAGGGCGACGACCATACGGTCGCCGTCGACATAGCTGACCGACGCTCTCAGCTTCGGGTGAAGCGGTGTGAAGGATGACGCGCCGTTGCCGGCCGCCGGAGTTTTCTCAAAGACGAAGAAACTGACAGGACGCCCGAACTCAAAGTTATGCTCTATGTCACTATCGCCGGTCCGGAATATCTCCACGACCAGCTGGTTGAGCGAGTTATAGTAGCTGCGCCCCACCCTCACGGGCCACCAGGCGTCACCGCGCTTGACACGGCGCATGATGCCGATGACCTCGGTATGGCGCAGAAACTCCTCCTTGTCGGAGTTATATTCCGTCTCAAGAAGCTGGCGCTGCCGTTGCAGTGCCAGTATGGGAGACGAGGTTATGTCTGTCTTATGGCTTTTGTCGTTCATTCTATGTAGTCCAGCTTGACCACAATCACACGGATTGTCTGGTCGTCGCCGTCATTGTTTATCTTGGCTATATGCCAGTCGGACGGGAAGAAGATGAAAAATTTGTCCGGTGTGGAGTCGTAGAACCGGGCTTTGGCGGCGTCATATTCATAGTGGATGACGTCGGGGCGGTATTTGCTGTTGGGCTTGCTCGTCTCATGGTCAATGATTCCGAAACGCTCCGTTCCCTTGACGACATACTGGAAGTCAATATGATGGTAGTGGCTCTCGCTGCGGCGCTTCTCCAGCGGGCCGTTCTCACTGTCCTCAACGCTGGCCACAAGCCCCGTGTCGCCTATCGGATGCTTGCCCTTGGGTATGGCCATCAGGTCTGTCTCGGCCAACCATCGGAACATGGCTTCCCATTGCGCCGTGTTCTTCGTGTACTGCTCGTAGAAATCCACCGCGTTGACACTCTCGTGAGGGGCGGCCGCCGTGAATCCGTTGCGCCACTTTCCTTTCTTCATCCACTTGACAGCCTTCTTCTGCTGTGCCTTGTCGTCACACTCACGGGTATAAACGCCCTTTGCCGCTACGCTCAGAGCCATGACCATTGCGGCCAGAAACATCATTGTTCGTTTCATAATTATCAGTTTGGTTATAGTTTGTCTTATCTTCGCAATACTGTTGTTTCGCAGATGACTCACCGGCCGTCTTGCCGCTTCTCACCTGTTTTTCACTTGCGGCCACACGCCCGGTCGTTGCCGGCGGCATGCTCCCGCGCTACAAAGTTACAACATTAATCCGACATTGAACGCGCCACGACAGGGAAGTTTCAGTTGAGAATGCCGGCCGGGAGGAATATTTACGTGAGCGGTGATAAGTTGATTCAGGGCATACTCTCGCCCTCCAGAGCCGTTTGTCCTCAAAATTCCGGTTTTTAAGGCCTCAGGAATGGGGACCTTTCAAAAAATTGCGGACGTGAGTGAAAATATCGCAAGCACGCGCGTATCAAAATTCAGGGGTGCCCGTGATGTTTTATTTATACATTTTCCAACATCCTCTTTCACAGCCACTTACAAACGGCATGGCGTCCGCCGTTT
>USFX01000180.1 GCA_900553965.1 uncultured Prevotella sp. | reverse complement strand
TCTTACAGCGAGCTGCATCGTCTACAGCCGTCATCAGAGACAAATATGGATGATAGGCGACTGTCAGTGTCTCGTCGACGGACAGCTATATGAAAACCCAAAGCCATGCGAAGCCGTCATAGCAGAGAAGCGGGCAGCCATCATCCACAGCCTCATCGCCGACGGCAAGGCCACGGTGGACAGTCTGCGGACCAATGACACGGCCCGACAGGCCGTCATTCCGGAACTGATAGAAACCATGCGCGGCCAAAACCATGACTACGCCGTGGTCGACGGTTTCCCGATTCCGATGGAGCACGTGCGCATCATTAATCTCACTCCGGCACCCCACTCCATCGTCCTTGCCAGCGACGGCTATCCTTTCCTGCTCCCCACACTCACAGAATCAGAGGCCGCGCTACGCCGCCAGCTCGCCGAAGATTCGCTCAACGCCTACACTTTCAAAGCGACAAAGGCTTTCGCAAAGGGCAACAACTCCTTCGACGACCGGACATACGTACGGTTTAGGACATAACAATGATTCTTATAAGCTACAATTTCCCCACCACACCATCCGCCATATACGAAATACAGAATGATTATCAGACCGGTTCACCTAATATTTCCAAATAACGGCGCAGTGACTCTACTTCCGCCATTGCGACAACTCGCTGGAAAGGCATTGGATTATGTCCCGTGTGTGACACTTCCAAAGCCTTATAATAGCTTATCTTATCTTCCATATTGCCTTTCAAGTTCACGAGCGTATATCCATTTCGCAGCAGATACAGGTTCATCAGCAACCGCGAAGTGCGGCCATTGCCATCAATGAACGGGTGAATGCGCACAAGCTCGTCGTGGAGATAGGCGGCCGTGAGAACCGGATGGACGTTGCTTTCCGTCATCTGTCCAAACCTGATGATGAAGTCCTCCATCTGTTTCTCTATAAGATAAGGCTGCGGCGGAGTGTGGCGGCTACCGGATATCATAACAGGAACATTACGATAACGCCCTGCGTTTTCTCTGTCTATCCCATGCAACACAAGTGCATGGATTTCTTTTATGGTGCGTTCGGAAATCTCAATTTCCCGTTTTGCGAAGTCCTTTATATAACCGATTGCCTCGGCATGGTTTATTGCTTCGAGGTGTTCGCGCATTGTCTTGCCGGCAATCGTCACACCTTCATTCACCACAAGTTCTGTTTCCTGCAGTGTCAAGGTGTTGCCTTCAATACGGTTGCTTTCGTATGTATATTCAATTGCCAGGGCATCTTCTATCTTTTTCATGGCCACGACCGGCAGCGGACGTAACTCTGAGAGCCGTCCTTTCAGTGTATCACACTCGCGCAACAATGCTGTTATATCCTCATTCATAGCTGTTATTCTGCGTTCGGCACCAATTCATCTGATACGACAAAAGTCATTCTCCATCCGAATATGGTCACCATTTACATATTTCATTTCGGACTTTGCATCCAAAAGCGTTACTGTTCCTCTATCTCGAATTACTATCAGTTCCACACATGCCTGATACACAAAAAGGTTTCATCTGCTTGATGAAACCTTTTTATGATAAGGTGATTCCGTAGGGATTCGAACCCTAGACCCACGCCTTAGAAGGGCGTTGCTCTAATCCAACTGAGCTACGGAACCCTTAAATCGGGTGCAAAGGTATAAATAAATTATAAGATTGCCAAATATTTGCAGGACTTTTGAATGAATTCATGAAAAAAGAAGGAGTAAGAAGGAGATAATAAGAAGATAAAAGGAGATAAAGGACGTATGCCTTGTATTGCTTGAACTAAGGCTATTGTCCTTTATCTCATTTTATCTTCTTATATCTTCTTTTATCTTTTTAATATCTCCTTACATCGTCTTCAGCGCCAGCTTCGACGTCTTCAGTCCGTCGGCGGTTACGGTCAGCGTGACCTTGCCGGCCTCGCGCTTTGAGCGCAGGATGACGGTGGCCGTACCGTTGTAGAGGCGGCGGGTGTTGCCGACTGTCAGCTCCTCGCTCGTAATGTCACCGTTGATGACACCGACGATTTCAGCCGGACCGTCCACTGCAAATGTCAGCAGACCGTGCTCACCCTGCACGCGGCGTCCTTTCTTGTCGACGGCAGAGACGCGGATGTGCTGCAAGTCCTGACCGTCAGCACGCCATGCGGCGTTGTCAGCCTCTGATTTCAGGCTGACGGCATCCGTCGTGGTCTCAATCTTGTGGCGGGCGACTACCTTTCCGGCCGTGCGGGCAATAGCCTCGATTGAGCCGGCCTCATATTTCACACCGTCCCACTTAATCTTGTTGCGTGTCTTCGGCTCACGGACGTTCTTCTTCACGCCGACGCTCTTGCCGTTGACGAGAAGCTCAACCTCGTCGGCGTTGGTGTAGGTGTAGAGCGACATCTTGCTTCCGGCCTTGCGGTTCCAGTGGTCCGACATGCGCTGCGTTCCGACCTTGACGTCGTTCCAGACCGTGTTGTCGTCGCTGTCGATGATACCGATATGGACGACCGGCTCTTCCGGACGGAAGATGCTGCGGAGGAAATAGGCAATCGGTTTCGGTTCGAGCGAGATGTCAAACACGCCATTCGCCCAGCCCTTGGCCGGCCAGCCATTGGACTCGCCCAGATAGTCGATCATGCCCCAATAGGCCAGACCGACCACCTTGTCGAGGTCCATCTCGTAGTAGTTCGGTCCCATCATGGCCGTGTTGGCCTCGCTCTGATAGAAAATCATGTTGGGGAAGCGGCGGCCGTCGCCGGGGAAGTACATATAGCGGTAGTTGTAGGACGCGATGTCGGTCTCGTGAACCAGCGGAGCCGGCAGCGAATCAGTCTGCTGACTGCGGCCGCGCGGGTGCATGGCCACGGTCACGGGACGCGTCTTGTCGTAGCGGTGGAGCAGTTCGCGCTGCAGACGATAGGGCGTCACGCCCCAGTCGGCATACGGCAGGTTCCAGTAGGTCTGAAGCTCGTTTCCGAGACTCCACATCACGACAGACGGATGGTTGCGGTCGCGGCGGATGAACTCAGGAACGTCCTGCTGCCAGAGATTGACCCACTCGGTGCGTCCGCCGGCAAACTGCGTCAGCCACTTGTCGTACAGCTCGTCGACAACGAGCATGCCGTATTTGTCACAGAGGTCGAGGAACGACTTGCTGTAAGGGTTGTGGGACGTGCGCACGTGGTTGAAACCGTATTCCTTCAACAGCTGGATGCGCTTCTCCATTGCGCGCGGATAGGCCGCCGCACCGAGCGCACCGAGCGTGTGGTGGTTAGCGATGCCTTTCAGGATGACCTTCTTGCCGTTGAGCTTGAAGCCGAACTCAGGAGAATATTCTATCGAGCGCACACCGAAATGCTCGCTCACGCGGTCAGCCACCGTTCCGTCGGGACGCAGCAGCGTCACCACGGCCGTATAGAGATTGGGCGTCTCACAGCTCCAGAGCTGCGGGGCGGTGAGGGTGATGCTGTCAATGAGATGTTCGTTGATTTTCTGTCCGCGGTTGAAGGGGATGGTCTTCGTCGTTTCATAGACGGTGGCTCCGGCGGCGTCCTCGATGGCCACGCCGACGGAAAGCTCCTTTATCTTCAGATAGCATGCCAGTTCGGCCTCGATCTTCACCGTAGCCTCACGGTCGCTGACACTGGGCGTGGTGATGTAGAGCGGATGGCGCGTGAAATACTGCTGAGCGTCGGTCACCACGAGATTGACGTCGCGGAAGAGTCCGCCGCCGGTGTACCAGCGGGAGTTTTCCGGCCGCTGCGTGTTGGCCTTGACGGCGATGACGTTCGGCTGGCCGTACTTGAGCAGCTTGGTCACGTCGATGTCAAAACCCACATATCCGTAGTCCGTCCCGCCGATGCGCTGACCGTTGAGATAGACATCGCCCACGAGCATGATGCCCTCGAAGTCGAGCACGACGCGACGGCCTTTCCACGAGGCGTCGGGCGTGATGGTCTTGCGGTACCAGCCGATGCCCATTTCCTTGAAGCCACGCGAGCTGAGGCGGCTCTTGACGTTGCTGGCCGCATCGCTGTTGTCGGCCTTCTCCCCCTTTTCAGGCGCCACCCAGGGCTGGCTGATCTGGAAGTCGTGAGGAACTGTGACCACCTGCCATGAGCTGTCGTCATAGTCAGGGCGCTCGGCTCCGGCGACGTCGCCGGCATGGAAGCGCCAGTCGAAATTGAGGGTCTCCACAATCCGCGACGCGTCACCAGCCGCCACAGCGGGCAGCAGCGCCATCACGGCACAAAAGATTAATGCGATTCGTTTCATTTTTTATGTTTAGTAGAATTTAATTGTTTGTCTTTTTTCCTGAAGCATGTCCTCGCCATGCAACCGCTCACACAGAGGCCAACTCACATCCTATGGAACGGATTGTCTGCAATATTTCATTGAAACGCTCTTCCGAGGGCTTCTTTGCTCCACTTACATACTGTGCGAACAAGCTCTGTGATATCCTCAACCTGCGGGCAACGGCCGAAACGTTCAGTTCCGGATGGCTCATAAACAAGTCATACAGAGGATTGCTCTTCTTTTCATGGAAAAATCCCTCAAAGCTCAAATCCTCGTCAAGCTCCGGCCAATGGATGCCGTCATCGCTCGTTGTGAAATTGGCTCTCTGCTCTTGTGTAGCCCATTTCAGCCTTTGATAGTCCGAAAACTTCTCGCAGGCTTCCCGTCCGTCAGCCGTACGTATCCATATCGCGGTGTCCGTAAGCCAGACTTTTTCTATCCTGATAGTTTCCATCTTACTTTATTTTATTGAAAAACTTATTCCAATGTTCTGCAATCACTTCTTGGTTCTCCTCTATTATAGATTCGACAAGTTTCAGTTCCGACGGTTTCAGGCCTTTGTTCTGAACCAACGTAACGGGGAATATCGTGAACTTTGCTTTCGTATCACCCTTCATGACATTGTACATGTATCGGCTCATGGTCATTTGCATAAAACATGAACTTAAACCCGAAAAGTATAAATATCGTCGGCATATCTCGCTGATTATTAATTACCCCACAAAGATAGGTGATAATTTTATTACCCCCAAACTTTTTCACAACTATTTTGCTTTTCTTGAGAGTGCATCAAAATTGATGGCATGCACACGGCTACATTCATGGGAGACGCCACGATGTGACGTCTCTACAATTTCCTTCGCCACTCAGTCTGAGGGTGTTGCAGAACTATATGATTTGCCCAACATGTAGGGACATCGCTTTGCGATGTTTATTGAATATCAACCGATTACATCAACGTGCCAAAGGCACGTCCCTACAATTTCATTGTTCTGCGCCCCCTCGTTGTGTGTGGTTCCTCAACTGTTAAAAACTCAGAATTAACCGGACAAATGCCTTCAAATCCTTGA
>USFX01000179.1 GCA_900553965.1 uncultured Prevotella sp. | reverse complement strand
CATGCGGTCATGCGCCGGCCTCTTCTTTTCCGCTGCAAAGATAACCTAAATATATGATATATCGCGACTTTTACAGGTTATTAACGTAACGTGCGGCAGCTTCCCGTGGTTCCAGCGGCATTATGTCCGTCGGATAGGGCGGTCTAAATGGCAGGAAAAACAGAGACCGGTTATGGATAACCATTACGGGTAAATGCGAATGGTCATACTTTTGCTTTTTTTTGAACATGTCCCAACCGTCGGGACATTATACTTGTTCCTATTCAGATAGAATGTCACGTCCTTATCAGAAAACGATTGACAAAAAGCGGCGAAAATGCTCTTGAAACGCAGTCAAAACGGGGCACTTTTGAAAATATTTCACCTGCGGCCGCAAATCCGCGAGTTTTGCGCGTGCAAGTATAATCACCTGACGCCCAGGCTATTATGCAGTATTTTTGCAATTTGTGCAGTTTTTAAGCGCCGAAAAGACGTCTTTTTTGCCCGAAATGTCAGGATTTGTTCTGCCGTAAGGGCCTCCCGGGGGTGCGACGGGGCCGTTGTCATCATGCGGCGGCGGCCTTGTTGCAATGCAACGAGGGCCCCGTTGCAATGCCTTAAGGGCCTTACGGCAGAATAAAAGCGTACAAAAAGTTGCACACTTCGACTAAAATCGCTGTAACACGCTGTTGTTCAGGTGATAAAAGATGCACGCGCAAAACTCACGAATTTGCGGCCAAAAGATTTTCGTTTCAGAATATTGCAAGGATTTTGAGGCATTTGTCCGAAAACTTCCGAGTTTTTAACAATTCGCTGTCAGTCAGCAATATTATATATATGCTGCATCTTTTTAATACTCTATACCTCGCTCTTAGTCTACCACTTGACGCATCCGTATTTCTCCTTATACCACAGCTGCCATGAGTTGACCATGTTCTGCCATATCACGTATGCTCCGGGGGCTACGGCGGCCAGCGGATTGAGGAACGTCACGGTCAGCCAGATGGCCACGACAGTGTTCTTCTGGCCCATGGCCTGACCGGCACTGATGTTCTCGTCGTAGCGGCGTCCGACGGCCTTGCCGGTGGCAAAGAGCAGGAGTGTCACGGCGAGGGGGAGCATGAGGAGCCAGAGAAGGGTTGTGTGGGAGACGGAGGAGAAGAGGATGTTGTGGATTGTCACGCCCGTGACGATGGCCAGATTGACGCACCACATGTAGAATCCGAAGTTGCGCGTGCGGCAGATCCGGGCGTTGAGGCGCGGTGCGATGCGGCGGGTGAGCATGGCGAGAATCAGCGGGGCCACGAGCACGACGGTGACGTTGCGCAGAACGGCGAGCGAGGTGGCGAGGAAGGGGATGTCGGCCTCTTTCTCAACGAGTGGGAAGAGCAGCGGGATGGTCACCGAGGTGACGAGATTGTCGATGATGGTGAATATCGTCAGCGAGGCGATGCAGCCGCCCAGCTTCTCCGTCACGACGGCGGCTGCGGCGGCCGTGGGGCAGATGACGCAGATGAAGACGCCTTCGAGGATGAGTTTCAGCGTCGGCGACGGCGTCATGGTGATGACCCATGCAAGAAGACAGGCCGTGCCGACGCGTATGAGCTGGAGCCACAGATGCCAAAGACGGGGGCGCATGTCGCGCAGCTCAATCTTGCAGAACGTGACGTAGAGGATCAGGAACATGCCGTAGGGGAGGAAATCGACGAGCAATGGGCCTACGGTGTCGCCCACGGGGATGAGCGGGGTGACATGGGAAAAGAGAAGATAGATGAGCGTGCCGGCACAGATAGCTACGGGCAGTGACCATCTCTTGATGAACGTAACGATATTCATAACGGGTGCAAAGGTAGCTAATAATCGTGAATTAAGGCCGTGGCGGCGGGAAAATGAGGCTAAAAGAAGTTAAAAACGACGGCCTGCCGCAATGTCTCCGGGGACTTTGCGGCAGGCCGTCGTCTGTGTATGAGTGGCGTCGGATGATGTCGCTATTGTTTCAGTTTGAATGAATTTTCAATGCTGGTGAGCTCTTCCGTGAACGCTTTGTCCACCTTCAGGCGCTTCTCCACGGCCGAACAGCTGTGGATTACGGTTGAATGGTCGCGGCCTCCGATGAGCTGGCCGATGCGCGAGGCGGGCATCTTGGTGTACTTCTGGGCGAAATACATCGAGACCTGACGCACGATGACGTAGTCGCGCTTGCGGCTGCGGCTGAACACGTTCTGCTGCGTGACGTTGTAGTGGCCGCATACTTTCTCCAGAATGTCGTCCACCGTGAGCGGATGGTTGTCTATCTTGACGGCGCGCTTGATGACCCGTTCGGCCAGACGCATGTCGATATTGCAGTTGTAGACCACGGAGTAGGCCATCAGAGAGTTTATCACTCCCTCCAGATCGCGGACGCTGCCGTTGGCCGTCTGGGCTATATATTCAATGACGTCGTTGGGAATCTTCAGTCCGTCGCGGCGGCACTTGCAGCTCAGTATGTCGACGCAGAGCTGCATGTTGGGCTTCTCCAGCTCTGCCGTCAGACCGCATTTGAAGCGCGTCAGCAGGCGGTCTTTCATGCCCTGAAGCTCTACCGGCGGACGGTCGCTGGCCAGAATGATCTGCTTTCCGTTGCGGAAAAGATGGTCGAAGATATGGAAGAACGTGTCCAGAGTCTTTGCCGCGGTGGCCCATTCCTGTATGTCGTCAACGATGAGGACGTCGATGGTCTGGTAGAAATTGATGAAATCGTTGGTCCGGTTCTGCCTTACGGCGTCGGTGTACTGCACCTGAAAGAGCCGTGCACTGACGTAAAGGATGCGCTTCTGGGGGTAAATTTCCTTGCAACGGACACCGATGGCGTTGACGAGATGGGTCTTTCCGCATCCGGAAGGGCCGTAGATGTAGAACGGGTTGAACGCCGAACGGCCCGGATGCTCGGCGATTGACATGCCGACCGTGCGCGGCAGCTTGTTGCTGTTGCCTTCAATGAAGTTGTTGAAAGTGTGGCGTGGATTGAGTTGCGGGTTCAGCTCGTGGGGGCCGGCGGTCTTTCTTGCCTGCTGCGGACGTTCCTGGATACGGACGGGAACGGGCTGCGGCGTGATGGTGACAGGCTCGTCGCTTTCCACGTCCTGTGCAATGCCGTTGGTCTTGTCCGTCACGATGCGGTATGTCAGCCTCACGTTGGTGCCGAAACTGCGTGTGAGGACGTTGCTCAGCAGACCTACGTAGTATTGTTCCAGATATTCGTAGATATACGGACTGGGCACTTGAACCAGCAGAGTCTTATTCTCTTCCGAATAGGACTCGAAGGCAATAGGGGCAAACCATGTGTTGAATTGCTGTTCCGTTATGCTCTCTTTTATGAGGCTGAGGCACTTTTCCCACAGCACCATATATCTGTTCATCTGGCGTTATGACTCTATTTAATGATGAGTTATTTCTTTATCAAATGATGCGTACTTCTCTATTAGATAATGCAATATAGATTATAGCAGATGCAAATTTCGCCTTTTTTTCCGTAATTAGCAAATTATTGCTTTTTTAGGACGTTGCCGTAATGTTGCCGTAACGCCTTAATTTAAGGCGTTTTAAGTGTATTTTACACCATTTGTATGTTCTAAAACGTTTTGTGGAATGTAATCTTTTGAATGTCAACGGCTTAAACATGAAATGGCGGCAGACGCCCGTTAGACACCTGCCGCCATCCGATTTGCCGAAAGCGGTATGTAATAGAGGGTTTCGCGGCTTTCCGGCAATATAGCCGGAGGTGCTTATTAATTTAGACTAAATAAAAATATTACTGTCTATTTATCCTTCTTTCCGAAGATGGAGAAGTGGACATAGCGCTTCGGGTGCTGCTTCAGGTCGATCATGAGTGAATCTGCATCGCGCATGGTCGCACTGAGATTGTAGTACAGCTGCGGGTCACGCATGAGCAGTCCCAACGTTCCTTCCTTGCTGTTGAGCGCTGCCGTCATCTGCTCGACGTTGCTGAGGGTGCTGTTCACCTTTGCCATCGTGGCCGCGATGTCTATGTCGCTTATGTTCTTGGTTATCTGATTGGTGTTGGTCAGAACCTTGTCGGCCTTGTCAAGCATGCCGGGCACGCGGCTGTTGAGGCTTGCCGTGAGCGCATTGAGGTGCTTCGTGGTCACGGCCAGATTGCCCGAAATCTCGTCCACGTTGTGGAGTGAGCTGGCCAGTGCGGGGTCGGCGAGCAGCGCGTTGAGGCTTGTGAGGATTGAATCCATCTTCGGAAGCATCTTCTCTACGGCCGGTATCATGTCTGCTGCTTTTGAAAGCATGCCGACTTCCTTGTTTCCGCGTATTGTGTCGCCAGGGGCAACGCGTTCCAGCGGATTGGCGGCGAGGAGCAGGTTGACCTTGATATTGCCGAGCATGTCGCTCTCGATCTCGGCTGTCGAGCCTTTCGGCAGACGCATATTCTTGTCGAGACCGACTACGGCGATGATGTCTCCGTCAGTGCCGTAGTTGTAGATGATGTCTTTCACGACTCCAACCTTGTAGCCGTCGGCATAGACCGGGCTTGATGCGGAGAGGCCGCTGATGTCGTCGAAAGCCACATAATAGGTGTCTTCCGTTGAAAATATGTTCAGTCCTTTGAGGAACTGAAGTCCGAAGAACAACACCACAACGCCTAATATAGCCACGCAGGCTATCTGTACTTCCTTAGTAAAGAATTTCATAACGTCTGTCTTTTGGTTCTGTTAGTTTTAAATTCGCGTATAGCCTCCACCACATTGGTCCGTTGTCCGTCCTTGAAGGCGACGATGAACGCCTCGGGAAAACTTTCGAGGAGGCTTTTCCGCAGTCTGAATATCTCGTTATAGTCGGTTGATGAGCCGACCGTATATTTATATAGTCCGTTCTCCTGGTAGCAACTGACGTCCGTCCTGCCTTTCAGCTGACGGTCATTTGCCGGCAGATTGCTGCTGCTGGCGAGTATCTGAACCTTGAAAACGGGGGCGGAGTCAATGGTTTCGCTGACAGCGGCAGCCGTTTCTGCGGGCTGAGCTATAGGTTCGGGGGTAGCTGCGGGGATTTCTGTCGAGCGCGTAACAGGCTTTTCTGGAATTGGCGCGGCCTTGTTTTCGGCAACAGCAACGACCTCCGGAGCCACAGCAACGTCCTTGTCTGCTTTTTCCGGCGCGTCGGGCTTGGCGACAACCTTCTCTTCCGGCTTCTCGGTTGATACACCGTTTCGGGCGTCGGTCAGCTCCCTGATGATGCTCTTGCTGTTTCTTTTGTCGCGTTTGTTCTCCGTCTTCTGCACCTGTTCGGCCGGAGTCTTGGTCTTGACGGATGTAGTTGGTGCGGCGTTGGACGTCCGGCGGCTCTTTTCCGGCTTGGCGGCCGGGGCGGGGGAGGCCTTTATCTGAACGGCAGAACTCTTGTCATATTTCT
>USFX01000178.1 GCA_900553965.1 uncultured Prevotella sp. | reverse complement strand
CCGCATGTAAATCACGAGTGTTCGGAAAATAATGGAAGAGACTTGTAGAGACGTCACACCGTGGCGTCTCCTATACAACGATGCTGACAGAAAGAGTGTACCGGAGGTATAAAATAATGGTATTAACCATTTTTTTACTCCTGACGTCACAATGTGGACAGTGAGACGCCACGGTGTGACGTCTCTACAAGTCTCTTCCATTATCTTCCGAACACCCATGATTGTAAATCCGCTAAGCATGAAAAAGCCCGAACGCCCAAAAAACAGACGCTGAAAAAAACAGCCGCCGCAACAATTACGTTGCGACGGCTGTATGATTGTAGTTTTTACGAACGTCACCTCTTGTTCAGCGTGACGTCCATGTCATCCCATGAATACAGTTATTCGGCCTTTTTCGCCTCGGCAGCGGCCTTCTTGGCCGTCGCTTTCTTTGCGGCGGGTTTCTTTGCTGCCGTCTTCTTCGCTGCGGCAGCAGGTTTCTCGCCGGCCTTTTCGAGCTTTTCGAGCTTGGTCTTCAGACGTACGATTTCCTTGTCCTTCATCTCGATCTCGTCACCCTGGTTCTTGATGGTGGTGAGCAGGCTGTTCAGCTCGTCGTTGTCAATCTCCTCGGGATAAAGGCTGTTGACGCGGTTGATGAAGTCACCGAGAATGTTCATATAGTTGGTGAAAGCGTCGAAAGAATCGCTGTAGATGCCGCGGTCGAGACCGACGTTCGAGGGCTTGGTGGTCATGAAGCGGAAGTTGTTGCTCGCCTGCAGGTAGTCCCAATCCTGATTGATGCGCGGATCGTTGGCTATGCGCACGCGGTCGGCCACACTGTAGAGCTTGTTGAAAGCCTCACGCTGCATGGCGTTGCCGAGCCAGCAGCTGACGTCGCGCTCCTCGTCCACCCATGACAGCGTGTCGGGCACGTCGAGGCTGCCCACACTCTTGGTCATCTTGCATATCTCGGTCGGTGTGGCGAAGGTGATGCCCTTGTCCTTTGCACAGGCCGGAAGGGCCTTCAGGAACTCAAGGATGTTGGACGACAGCGGCTGGGCGATGCCCAATGCCGACAGCTCCATAAAGATATTGATGATCTGTTCCTCCTGAGGCAGCGAGGCAATGGTGTTGATGTAGGTGTCGGCGAAAAGAGGATAGCCGGACCAGTCGCTGTTCGAGAAGCGCAGCGAGATGTCGTCACTCAGCTCTACGTCGCGGAGGAGCAGTTTGAGATTGGGCGCGATGTTGCAGTTGTAGACATAGTGTGGAGACTTCCAGCCGAGAACGTGCTTGGCTCCCTCGGTGAGCATGCCCTTGAAGCCCATTGCGGCCACCTGTCCGCCGATGTCGTCGCTGTAGATGAGCGAGGAGTTGCGCAGGACGGTAGGCTTCTTTCCGAAGTATTCCTCTATCTTCTCACACTGCTTCTTGACGTCGGCTGCAAAGGTCTCTTCGTTGGCCAGCGAGGAAAGGCCGTGGGAATAGGGTTCGGCGAGGAACTCCACACAACCGGTCTCGTTGAGTTCCTGAAGTTTGTCGAGCACCTGAGGAGCGTGCATTTCGAGCTGCTCGATGCCCGTTCCGGAGAGCGAGAAGGCCACCTTGAAGTATTTTCCGTTATCACGGATCATGCCCAGCAGGGCGTTGAGCGCCGGCATGTATGAGCGCTCGGCTATGTCGCTGATGCTACGCTCGTTCTCGTAATCATCATAATAGTAGTGGTCTGTACCGATGTCGAAGAAACGGTATCTCTTGAGATGGATTATCTGGTGTATCTCAAAGTATAAGCATATTGTTTTCATTGTGGTTTTGTTTTTTTGTTCTTGTTAGACTGTTTCAGCTGACGGGGAACGCGCCGTGACAGTGCGCCGCCCGCGTCCCGTGGCTTATCTCATGCCGAGCGTGCGCTCATAGAGTTCGCGAATCCAGAGTCCGACCTTCTCCCATGTGATCTGGTCGACCTCACGCTTGCCCTCATCCTGAAGGTAATGGAAGAGGCTGTCGTTGGCGCAGATGGAATAGATGGCGTCGGCGAGGGCGTGGATGTCCCAATAGTCGACCTTGATACAATTTGAAAGTATCTCGGCGCAACCGCTCTGCTTGGATATGATTGACGGTGTTCCGCACTGCATGGCCTCCAGCGGAGAGATGCCGAACGGTTCGCTCACGGACGGCATGACATAGACGTCGGAGTCCTTAAGGCACTCGTAGACCTGCTTTCCGCGCATGAAGCCGGGGAAGTGGAAGCGGTCGGCGATGCCGCGCTCGGCCGCCAACTGTATCATGGCGTTCATCATGTCGCCCGATCCGGCCATACAGAAACGCACGTTGCGCGTCCGGTGGAGCACCATGTTAGCTGCCTCGACGAAATATTCGGGGCCTTTCTGCATGGTGATACGGCCGAGGAAGGTCACGACCTTGTCCTTTCCGGAGTGGTCCGGACGGGGTATCTCAGCAAATTCGGGCTTAAG
This sequence comes from uncultured Prevotella sp., assembly GCA_900553965.1. GTDB lineage: Bacteria > Bacteroidota > Bacteroidia > Bacteroidales > Bacteroidaceae > Prevotella. The sequence continues at coordinate 2,974 of USFX01000178.1, read as the reverse complement.
CGGATAGACGGCGTTATGCACAGTGAAACACTTCGCGGGGTCTTGATGATACTGATTGATGACGGTCTGGCGCGTGAGTTCACTCACACACATGATGCAGTCGGCCCAATCCATGCCGTTCTTCTCTATCGAATAGACCGTAGGATTGACCTTGCCGCGGCTGCGGTCGAAGTCCGTGGCGTGGACGTGGATGCAGAGCGGACGGCCGCTGACCTGCTTGGCGTGGATGCCGGCAGGATAGGTGAGCCAGTCGTGGGCGTGGATGATGTCAAACTGCTCGGTCCGCGCAACGACACCGGCAATGATCGAATAGTTGTTTATCTCCTCGTGAAGATTGGACGGATAACCTCCGGCAAACTCCATGCAGCCGAGGTCGTTGACGTTCATGTAGTTGAAGTCGGCATAGATGTGGTCACGCAGACGGTAATAATAGTCCGGATCCATGACGTGGCCCACGCGGTTCTTCACATATTCATAGTCTACGTCGCGCCAGGCGATGGGCACGGAGTTCATCGCCACGATATTGGCGGCACGCCGGTCCTCGTCTCCCCAAGGTTTGGGAAGGCACAACGTGATGTCAAGGTCGCCCTGTGCGTGGAGACCTTCTGTTATTCCATAGTTAGCGGTAGCCAGTCCACCATATACGTGAGGAGGATACTCCCAACCAAACATTAGTACTTTCATAGTCTTCGTCCTCCTCTTCTTTATTTCTGATATGTGTATTTCTCCAATAATTTCAGCGTGCGCAGGATTTCCGCCACGTTCATTGCGAACGACATTCCGCCACGTCCGTGGAACGGAGGATTGCCGTCGAAGAGTTCGGAAATGGTGCCGAGGGCGTGATAATTCATCTCGTCCTCATAGCCGACCATCTGACGCTCTATGAAGCGGAGGCGCGTGCGCTTGTAGAGCTTGAGGCATGCCTCCATGTAGAAGCCGCCAAGCCACGGCCACGCAGTGCCCTGATGGTAGGCGTAGTCACGCTGGGTCTGTGTTCCGACGAACATCGGATTGTAGCCGCCGCTCTTCGGCGACAGCGAGCGCAGGCCCTTGGGTGTGAGCAACTCGCGGGTGCAGACGTCAAGAACACTTTTCTTCTGGTCCTGATTGAGGGGTGAATAGTCGAACGCTACGGCAAATATCATGTTCGGACGGACGCTCCAGTCCATCATGTTGCCGTCGACATAGTCGAGAAGATAGCCGTATTCATTGAGGAAGGTGGACACGAACGACTCTTTGCAGAGCTCGGCGCGTGCCTCCAGCTTATCCACATATTCAGTATCGCCGTGCTCCGATGCTAAGGCGGCACAGAACTTCAGGGCGTTATACCAAAGTGCGTTGAACTCCACGATATATCCGGTACGGGGAACGACGGGACGGCCGTTGGCTGTCGAGTTCATCCATGTCACGGCACGGTCGCGACCGTTGGTGTAGAGAAGACCGTTATCGTCAAGACGAAGGTTGGGGTGACCGTCATCAATAATGAAAGTTATTATTTCTCTTATCAGCTTGCCGTACATCTCTATGCAACGGGCCACGCCAACCGTCTTGGCATATTGCTGTATCGCCCACACGGCCCACAGAAGCACGTCGGGCTGGTCCATATCATAAATATGTACGGAGAGCGGTTTGCCGGCCATGAACTCACGAAGTCCCTTGGCTGCTGTCTTCATGACCAGCTCGAAGTAGTCCTGCTCACCGATGGCCAGCGTCAGGCCTGGCAGCGAGATGAACGTGTCACGGGCACGGCTCTTGAACCAAGGATAGCCGGCCAGCAGGTAGCGGTCGTCGTTCTTCTCGCGGCGGTGGAACTGATGGGCGGCGTTGACAAGACAATGGAACATGTTGTCACGCGGGGAGCGGTCCTCAACTTCCTTTTCAAACAGGGTCTTCATGCCGCTGATGCGTATCGCCGATGTTGAAGCGGCGAAGACGATGCTTTCTCCTTTCTTTATCGGCATCTCGAAATAGCCGGGAACGTAAAGGTCTTCATTGAATGCGTATCCGCGCTCCTGCTCCTTGGGATATTCAACACCGCGATACCAGTTGGGCTCGAAGATAAATTCGTTCTTCTTGCTGAACTGCATGTACAGCTCGGGATAGCCGGCATACATGCGGGTCTTTATTCCGTTATCGATGAGATGATACTCACGACTGGCCGTACCATTCTCATGGGTGAGCTGGTTGACGCTGCGGAAAGCAAGGAAAGGACGGAAGCGGAGTGTCGTTGCCGAATGGGCATCGACGAGTGTATAACGTATCAGAATACGGTCTTCATAATGCTGGAAGACCACTTCCTTTTTAAGTAACACGCCGCCCACACGGTAGAGCGTGGTCGGCACTTTGTCACAATCAAACTCCCGGATGTACTTGTGGCCCCGGGGACTGTAGTTGTTGCCTTGATACTTGTGAAGTCCCAGATTGAACTCGGCTCCATGCTGAATGACAGTCACGTCAAGTGACGACAGCAGCACATGATTGTCATCATCGAGCTCAGGAACGGGGACGACCAGCAAGCCGTGGTATTTGCGCGTGTTGCAGTCCGCAAGCGTGGAGCACGAATAGGCGCCCGAACGGTTGGTACGCAGCAATTCACGACGCAGAGACTCTTCAAGGTTAGTCATCACAGCCTTCTCAAATCGTAAATAACTCATAGTTCCTTATCTTAAGGTTTTAAATTCATTAGTTTCGTCACAAATTCTTTTTTAAGGTAAGTTCGGCTGAAGACAAGACAACAGCGTCCCTAATTAATTTCCAAAGTTAACAAATTTCGCGTTCACGGCAAAAGAAAAGCAAGAATATTTGATAAAAATATTCATTTTAGTCCATTATCCGCCACATTTCAGCGCCATAAAGACCAATTCTGAACGGAATTTCGTATTTTTGCATAAGCATACGGACCAAATGAAAGGATAATGGTTATCCTTAATTCCGCAACACTATAATTTAACTTTATTTATAAGTTCCTGAGCAA
>USFX01000177.1 GCA_900553965.1 uncultured Prevotella sp. | reverse complement strand
CCGCCCCGTGGCTGCCGCTGCTGGCCTATTCCGCCCTTATCTTCGCCGACTCCGCCCGCCAGAACCGCAGCCTGCGCATCGGAGCCATATCCGTGGCCGCCGCCTTCACCCAGCTCATGGGCTACGGCTTCGGCTTCATCGGCGCATGGTGGAAGCGCTGCGTGAGGGGAGGAAAGGAGTTCAATGCGTTTGAAAAAACGTTTTATAAGTAAGAGGTCAGAGTGATGAGTGAAGAGGTATGATTACTCTCTTTAGTTCAGAGCACAGAGTGATGAACTCTTCTTAGTTAAGAGGTCAGAGCGCAGAGTGTAGAGGTATGATTACCATTAAGCTCTGAATTCTGAGTGAGAATATGATAATGAATAATAAATAATAAAGCGGATATATGTTAGAGAGAAAAGAGTTTGTGCTGATGACAAAGTCGGAGAAGTTTTCCGGGCGGATAATAAGGATGTATAAACATCTCAAAGACGCAAGACATGAGCATGTCCTGTCAAAACAGATATTGCGCAGCGGTACAAGTATAGGTGCTAATATCGCTGAAAGCAGGCGGGCGCAAAGCGAACTCGATTTTATAAGTAAACTGCATATAGCCCTGAAAGAAGCCGAAGAAACTGAATATTGGCTGAAATGTCTCAATGGCGGCGGATATATAACGGAAGAAGAATTTTGCTCTATGAACAGAGATAATGAAGAACTTATCAGAATGTTAGTCAGTTCCATAAAGACGACAAAGGCAAGAATTGGCAAATAATGACCATAAGGATTAATGCTATGAAAAAGAACATAATGCCCCCCAAAGGCGACAAACCTCATAATTCAGACTTTCCTTCTGTCACCCAAGACTCTGAGCTTGAAAGTAATCATACCTCTTCACTCATCACTCAGACCCCTAAACTAAAAAATTCAAATCTCCCTCCTGTCACCCAAGACTCTGAGCTTGAAGGTAATCATACCTCTTCACTCATCACTCAGACCTCTAAACTAAAAATCTCATGTTGGTCCGAAGAGGACCGTCCACGGGAAAAACTTGAGCGGCTGGGAGCACAGGCGCTGTCGAGTGCCGAGTTGCTGGCCATCCTCATCGGCTCCGGCTCGACGCGCGAAAGTGCTGTTGACCTGATGAAGCGTGTGCTGGCTGACTGCAACAACAACCTCAACACGCTGGGGAAGAAGAGCGTCCGCGAGCTGACGGCATACAACGGCATGGGCCCGGCCAAGGCCATCACCATCCTCGCGGCCTGTGAACTGGGGAAGCGCCGGCAGCTGGAGAAGGCGGAGGAGCGCGCGGACCTCGGCTCGGCAACGGCCATCTACAACCACATGCACCCGCTCATGCAGGACCTCGACGTTGAGGAGGCATGGGTGCTGATGATGAACCGCGGCTTCAAGCTCATCAAGCGGTTGCGTATCAGTCACGGCGGACTGAGCGAGACGGCCGTCGACGTGCGGCTGATAATAAAGGAGGCGCTGCTCTGCAACGCCACCATCATCGCCCTCTGCCACAACCATCCGAGCAACAACGCACGGCCGAGCACCGAGGACGACCGCCTGACGAAGCAGGTGAAGGCGGCCTGCGACACCATGCGCATCTATCTTGCCGACCACGTCATCGTCACCGACGGCCGGTATTACAGTTATAATGAGGAGGGAAGGCTGTAGAGGGAGGCCCCTCCGGCTCCCCCAAGGGGGAGAGACAACGTGGCATCCTGTTCTTCCTTCTTTTTTTAAGTAAGTATTCATTATTACTTTATATTCTCTATTCATCCACCTTCATCCACGGGGCTCTCCCCCCTTGGGGGAGTCGGAGGGGGCCTTGGACTCTGTATCTTTTTTCCCTCATTGATACATAATTCTCGCGATTTATGTGTAATTTTGCAACCAAAATATAACATTATAATATATGCAAGAGACAAGACAGAACAAGATAGCCCGGCTGCTGCAGAAGGAACTGAGCGTGATTTTCCAGCAGCAGACACGCCTGATGCGTGGTGTGATGGTCTCTGTGACGCGGACACGTGTGTCGCCAGACCTCAGCATCTGCACGGCCTATCTGAGCATCTTCCCCAGTGACAGGGGTGAGGAAATCCTGAAGAACATCACGGCCAGCGAGAAGACCATACGCTATGAGCTGGGGACACGCACGCGCCATCAGCTGCGCATCATCCCCGAACTGCGCTTCTTCATTGACGACTCGCTCGACTATATCGAGCACATCGACGAACTGCTCAAGAAGTAATATTCTTCTTTGTGCAGAGGTCAGAGCTCTTAACTGAGAAGAGTTCCGACCTCTAAATTAAAATAAAGATGAACTTCCCCTTCTACATCGCCCGCCGCTATCTCTTCTCGAAGAAGAGCACCCACGCCATCAACATCATCAGCGCCATCTCGGTTGTCGGTGTGGCCGTGGCCACCATGGCCCTTGTGGTCACGCTGAGCGTCTTCAACGGCTTCCACGACCTTGTGGCCTCGCTGTTCACGTCGTTTGACCCGCAGCTGAAGGTCGTCCCCGTGAAGGGCAAGACGGCTCCGGCCGACGACCCCGTGCTGACGGCCATACGACGGCTGCCGCAGGTTGAGGTGGCCACGGAGACGGTGGAGGACATGGCACTGGCAGTCTACGGCGACCGGCAGGCCATGATTACGCTGAAGGGCGTGGAGGACAACTTCGACAGCCTGACCCACATAACGGAGATTCTCATCGGCGACGGGACATACGAGCTTCACGCAGCTGACCTGAGCTACGGCATTCCGGGAATACGGCTGGCCGAGATGCTTGGCACGGGAATAGCCTACAGCGGACCGATAAAGATATATGCGCCGCGCCGCGAGGGCCAGCTCAGCATGACCGACCCGACGGACGGGTTCACGGAGGACGAGCTCTATTCGCCCGGCGTGCTGTTCAACGTGAAGCAGGCCAAATATGACAAGAACTATATCCTGACCAACATCGGCATTGCCCGTTCGCTCTTCGGCCAGCAAGGAATGGTCTCCGCGCTCGAACTGCGCCTGAAGCCGGGAAGCGACTTCAGCGCCGTCAAGGCAGAGATGACGCGGCTGGCCGACGGCCGCTACCGCGTTCTTGACCGCTTCGAGCAGCAGGAGGACACATTCAAGATCATGAAGGTCGAGAAGCTCATTGCCTATATCTTCCTGACGTTCATCCTAGTCGTGGCGTGCTTCAACATCATCGGAAGTCTCTCGATGCTGATGATAGACAAGAAGGACGACGTGGTGACGCTGCGCAATCTCGGTGCCAGTGACAGGACGGTAACGAGGATATTCCTTTTCGAGGGACGCATGATCTCGGTCATGGGTGCCGTAGCCGGCATAGCGCTCGGACTGCTGCTCTGCTGGCTGCAGCAGACCTACGGCCTCGTAGGACTCGGCCGTTCAAGCGGCTCGTTCGTCGTCGATGCCTATCCCGTCAGCGTCCATCCCGCGGACATTGTCCTGATATTCGTGACAGTGATTGCCGTCGGCTTCATGGCCGTATGGTATCCGGTGAGATATTTTGCGAAAAGGATTATCTGAACCGGACATGACAGGACAGATGAGACCGGTTTGCGGCCGACAGGCGGTTTTTAGGGTAATGATATGTTCTTCAGGTATCGGCATTGTTCCGGATAATCAATATAGTTTTCGGGTAATAACATAAAAATAAAGAAAAGATGATGACAGGTTTTGACAACGACAGATACATCAGTATTCAGTCGGAACATATCAAGGAACGCATTGCCGCATTCAAGGGCAAGCTCTATCTTGAGCTTGGCGGCAAACTCTTCGACGACTACCATGCGAGCCGCGTGCTGCCGGGATTTCAGCCCGACTCAAAGCTGCGCATGTTCAGCAAAATCAGTGACCAGATAGAGATAGTGATTGTCATCAGCGCCGAAGACATCGTCAAGAACAAGGTGCGCGCCGACCTTGGCATCACCTACGACGAGGATGTGCTCCGGCTGCGCGATGAGTTCATCGGCCGCGGGTTCACCGTGGGCAGCGTTGTCATAACGCATTATAACGGCCAGCACTCGGCCGACGACTTCCGCAAGCGTTTGGAACGAATGGGCATAAAGTCGTATGTCCATTATCTCATCGACGGCTACCCGCACAACGTCTCGCTGATTGCCAGCGAAGACGGCTTCGGAAAGAACGACTATGTCGAGACCAAGCGCCCGCTCGTCATCGTCACGGCTCCCGGTCCGGGCTCGGGAAAGATGGCGGTCTGCCTCTCGCAGCTCTACAATGAACACCGGCGCGGGGTTGAGGCCGGATATGCAAAGTTCGAGACGTTCCCCGTGTGGAACCTTTCGCTGAAGCATCCCGTCAACATCGCATACGAGGCGGCCACAGCCGACCTGAACGACGTCAACATGATTGACCCGTTCCATCTCGACGCTTACAACAAGATTGCCGTGAACTATAACCGCGACATCGAGATATTCCCCGTACTCAATGCTTTGTTCGAGGGTATCTACGGCACGAATCCCTATAAGTCGCCGACAGACATGGGCGTCAACATGGTGGGCTTCTGCATCTGCGACGACGACGTGTGCCGCGAAGCTTCCAACGACGAAATCATACGCCGCTACTATGACGCCACGAACAAGTTTGCCAACGGAGCCAACAATGAAGGCGAGGTCCAGAAGATACAGATGCTCTTCAATCAGGCAAAGATCACGACCGACCACCGCAAGGTCACTGTCGCCGCGAAGCAACGGCGCGACCAGTGCGGCAAGCCGTGTGCCGCCATCGAACTGGCCGACGGTACAATCATAACATCGGAGACATCGCCGCTGCTCGGACCGAGTGCGGCCCTGATTCTCAATGCCTCGAAGCATCTGGCCGGCATCGACCACAGCGTCAAGCTCATCCCGCAGGCAATGATTGAGCCGATACAGAAGACAAAGGTGGAATATCTCGGCGGAAACAATCCGCGGCTGCATACCGACGAGGTGCTCGTGGCCCTGTCGGTGTTGTCGCAGGCCGACGACAATTGCCGCAAGGCTCTCAGCGTCCTGCCGCAGTTCCGCGGCTGTCAGGTCCATTCCACGGTGATGCTGTCGGAGGTTGACCGCAAGATATTCAAGAAGCTCGGTGTGGGACTGACCTGCGAGCCGGTGAAGAAGAAGTAAGGTATTGTATTAAAAGGATTGTTTTATTTAAACACAAGGACTTATAATATTTTATTTAGACGCAAGGACTTATAATATTAAACGCAAGGACGCGGAGACGCAAAGGAACGACATTGTATATTCCTTTGCGTCTCCGTGTCTTTGCGTTTAATACGTTATTCGCTTATAAGCTTTATAACGTGATGCTCTCCACTTCCACGGGTTGGTGGAGGAATATCTGCGCCGACTCGCGGAACTTGTCGGGGTTCTCGGTGGTCAGATAGTGGACACGGCCGCCGCGCGTGCATTTGCGTTCCATCTCCGGATGGCGGCTGAGATATGATTTCAGACTGTCGGCCACGTAGTCGCCCTGCGGGATGATGCGGACGCCGGCGGG
>USFX01000176.1 GCA_900553965.1 uncultured Prevotella sp. | reverse complement strand
CAACGTCCGTCACCTTCATAATGGCGTCGTTCTCCTCCTTGAAGTCCTCACGGGCGATAATCTTAGGATAGCCCACGATGATGCGGCTGGGATAGAGATTGTCATATAGCGCCTTGCTCTCACGCAAGAACTCGGGAGAGAACAACAGATTGAACTTTGTCACTCCCTTGGCTGCATATTTCACATAAAGACTGCGGGTATAGCCGACAGGGATGGTGCTCTTGATGACCATTACGGCATCGGGATTCACCTCCAGCACAAGATCTATGACATCCTCAATGTGATGGGTATCGAAGAAATTCTTCACTGGGTCATAGTTTGTCGGCGCGGCAATAACAACGAAATCGGCATCACGGTATGCTTCGCGGCCGTCAAGGGTCGCACGTAAATTCAAATCCTTTTCAGCAAGGTATTTCTCGATATATTCATCCTGTATCGGAGATATCCTGTTATTGAGCTTATCAACCTTTTCAGGTATCACATCAACTGCTGTTACCTGATGATGCTGAGCCAATAGCGTTGCTATACTCAGACCGACGTAGCCCGTTCCGGCTACGGCAATTTTAATGTCTTTGAAAGTATTCATTGTTGTCTTATTCTTTATTATCTAAACCTTTATGCGCTTATTACCATTATATACAACTGTAATGACAGAATTATCCTCTGTCATCGGAACAGTATAATCTAAAATATGTACGACTTATCCTGTTTCAACCGTCTACAAACAACGCTCTCGGTTAAAACATCCAATTACTTATTCTTTTATCTCCACCGGTCCTACTTGCTCCTACTTGCCATCCGCCTTCTGCGGCACAACCGTACACATCATCGCGTTTACGTTCATGATAACGGCGTTGAAATCGGAATCGCAATCATGCCGGTTCTGCTGTTCCGCTTCCTGAAGACCCAACTTTGCAAAAAAGACTGCTTCGTTGAAAAATCTCATTGCATAATATGTCAGGGATAGGTTTGAGAGGTTCTGGACATTGTGAGGGTCGTAAAGCAGAACCATATTGAAATCATTCAAAGCCAACGGCATCTTCCTTTGCAGACGATATGCGATTCCTCTTTGGAGAACAGCCATAATGAAGTCACAAGGCAAAGACGCATTTATGACTTTCGTCAAAACTTCGGCCGCCTCTTCATTTTTATTATCTTCACGGAGCAATGACGCTTTATTGATGTTGGACTGATAGAAGTAGGGCATTATTTCTATACAGTGATTAAGATAGTTCATGCTCTTTTCTTTCCACAATCCGTCCTTCTTGTCCGTGGCAAGTTTCGCTTTATTATAATATGCCATCGCCAGATCAGGATTGAAAGTCAGAGCCTTGTCATAATATTCATCTGCCTTCGCATATTCTCCGATAGCAGAATAAGAATTGGCGATATTCATCATCAGGTTCTCGTCCTGCGGATCTATTTTCAGCCCTTCTTCATAAATCTCGATACTCTTTCTATAGTCTTTAACGTTGACGTAATAATTCCCCAATGCGAAGAATGGAGCCACCGTCTTGGTATCTAATTTTGAGGCCATCTCATAATCTGCCAATGCTTTTTCATACCTTGACAACAACAGATAAGCGTCACCACGGCATATATACACATAAGCGTAATTGATTCCCTCTATATCGCCGCTTGTTCTGAGAAAATGAGTGTATTCCTGCACCTGTCTTCCCGGATCCGGAATATTGGCTATTCTTGTCAATGTATCATAGAAATTCTGCCGGTAGGTGCTCTTGTCCAAAATAAGTTTTATCTGTTCTTCGGCCTTCGTGACAATGTCTTTCTGTGCCTTGTCTGCCTCCAACATCACCTCACGGTTTTTGGTCTCAATGCTGTTGAACTTCTCCCCGATGCTACGTTTCATTTCATTGAGTTCATGTATCTTTTGGTCTATATTCCAAAGGGCAAGAACCGAGAATACCAAAAAGACAATCGTGGTGACCGTTCCCCACAAGGATATGGCGTCGCTTGGCAACAGTTCTTCTATATGCCATCCCAAACCACTTGTATGAAACCATACAACCAATTCGACTACGGCAAACTGGATGATTATAAATATAAAATATTTCAAATATCTCATATTCTGTTCCTCTCCTCAGAAGTCTGTTATCGGTCGGTCATGAGGATTCTTTCCTCACCGCTCTATCTCCCAGTCATCCACGGTCCGCCGCCCGCTGTCGAAGTTTATGCCCACTTTCACGACGGGCAGTCCGCAGAGAGCGAAACGGGAGGGATAGTCCTTGAGGTCGATCTGCTTCACGGCATCGGAGGCGCTCTTATTGAGCTTCAGCTCTATGACATAAAGGGTGGTCGGCGTGCGCATGACCATGTCCACACGGCCGCGCGGCGTGCGCACTTCGATGTCGGTGTATATACCAAGAAGGGAGAAGATTATGTAGAGAACCTGCTGATAATGTCCCTCGTAGTCTGTATTGTCACAATAAGGGACGGTGAGCAGGAAATCACGGAGACAGCGCAACATTCCGTCCATATCGTCCTTATAGAGCGCACGCGCCATGTTGATGACGGTTGACGTGGTCAGACGGGAGTCCGGTGTTATGTAATAAGGTATCAGGCTTTTCATCAGTCCGATGCGCACCTCATTGTTGGGAATGTCCAGCAGATAGCTTTGGAACATTGCGTCATAATCCTTGATGGTGATATAACCGCTCTGATAGAGCAATGCCGTCATGCTGCACATCCGCTCCGTCGGGGCATCGAACTCGGACGCCATGGCTTCAATGCCGCCGATGCATGAAGGTGTCACACCGAATTTCCTCAGCATCTCTATAAGATATGTAGGAGTGCCGCTGCCGAACCAGTAGTCGTCCAGTTCATTGTTGGCAAAAGCGTTCAAGAGACTGAACGGGTTATAGATATCTGGCGAAGGCAATGTGAAATGATAGCCGTCGTATTTGTCTTTCAGTTTCCTAACAGCCTCATCACGTGTCAGCCCGAGTTCCGAAGCCAAACGGTCTATGTAACCGCTCATCTGACCAAGCATTTCTTCCTCCGTTATGCCACAGATGGTCGCATACGGTTTCTGCATGCTGATATTCGTGATATTGTTCAGTTCGCTGAAGATACTGAGCTGGGAAAACTTCGTTATGCCCGTGAGGAAAACAAAGCGCAGATAAGGGTCACAGGCCTTCAGCGGAGAATAGAAATTGCGCATCACATCACGGAGCACCGGCAGGTCGCGTTCCTCGTGCATCACGTCGAGAAGCGGGGCGTCGTATTCGTCGATAAGCACGACAACCTTGCGGCCGGTCTGTTCGTTGGCGCGCATGATGAGCGCTGTCAGGCGGTCGTTATTGTCGACAGCCGGTTCAGTTATGCCATATTGTTTTTCATAAACGGCCATTCTGTTGCCGAGATACCTTGTCAACTGTTCCTTATCCAAATGCTTGCCAAGGCTCATGTCGAAATGCAACACGGGATATTCCGTCCATTCCGTCTCAAGCCCTTCAATTGCCAATCCCTTGAACAGGTCGCGGCGTCCCTCGAAATAGCTGCGAAGCGTGGAGGTGAGCAATGATTTCCCGAACCGACGCGGACGGCTAAGGAAAAAATACTTGGCATCGGAATGGGTCAAACGGTAAACGTATTTCGTCTTGTCTATATACAGATAGCCATCCTCCATGATATTGGAGAACGTCTGTATGCCAATCGGACACCGCTTCAACTTTTGCATTTCCATAATCCTCACTTTCTATTAATTATGTTACGTTCGCAGAGATAGTGCAAACGAGTGCAATGGGGAGCTTGCTCACAAATTGCCGAGTGCAGTCTATCTTATGCAAAGATACTACTTTTTCATGAAAACACGAAACAAACGGACAAGTTTCAGATGACCATTCAAAACAAATAACCGTATTTCAGCATTATTTCCTGACGGTCTGTCTCATATCGTCTTCTTGCCTCCCCGTCCGCCTGCGGGCTGCCGATGATACCGTCCATCTCATTGAGAATCATGCGGCCCGCTTCCATGATAGAATTGAGACGTTCCCCGAGCTGCTCCGCGAAGGGAGCATAGTAGTAAGCGATTTCTTCAATGATGAAGGAATATGTAGTCCAGGCTTCTGTTGTCCTCATGCGTCCTTGGGCGAGCTCCGACTCGACGTGTTTACGCAGATAACTGATGTTTTCGGCCTGTTCTGTGATGTCCTCCGGCGTTTTTATGGGGTGGAAATAACGGTCGATGAGTGCCTGACGCTCTTGGAGATTGCGGGTTTGGAGACAAGAGTCCCGGTCTCTCCCCTGCTCCACCTCCTCGAACTTCTCGGCGTGAACCCCTGAGACGGCGACGCTCATGCCGCCGACATCCATCACGAGGCGGCGGTCACGGTCGATGCGTATGACGTAGCCTTCCAGTCCGGCCAGCTCTCCGGAGGTGATGCGGAGCAGGATGCGGTTGCGGGCATAGTAGTGGAACGGGCGGAGCAGAAAGCGGAGGCGTTCGGGAGCGATAGCGTTTATGCGCATGAAAGGGCGCATCTGCGAGTCGGCAATCTGCGCGACGCGGCCGGTACTGCAGTTTTTGCAAAGATGTGACTGTGGGAATTTATCGTCAAGATAGGCCTGGATGTCCTCCGGACGGCCTTGCATGAAGATGAGCCCGCTGATGGTCGGCATTTCTTTTTTCTGCACCCGCCGGCTGCCGTCTTTCTTGAAATAGCGCAGCGTCTTATGTACGAAAAAGCTCCTGTCGTCCATCGTCAGCTGCTCCTCAAAGACTTTCACCCTGCTGTTATGGACAAAGATGTAAGACCATGTCGTGGTGTCCGGTTCATGAAGTCTGATCATCTCCGGTGAGTTTGCCGTGCCGACAGGCTCCTGATGTCTGACATTCTCCGACAGGACCTCCTCTGCGGCCTCCGGTTCAGAACGTTCCTTTATTTCCGGGCCAGTCGTCGTGTCTGGCTCAGTAACGTGAATGCCTCCATGGGAGCAACGGCTCCCGTCAGCTGTAGAAAAGGAATCCGTACCATCCGGTTTCATAAATTCCGTCCTACTCTATGTCCTCAGCTGCCACCATGCATGACGGTTGGTGAAGCTTGGTCAAACCTGGTTTTATGTGCATAAGCTCATTCGCAAAATGTCTTTTCTTTCACGAGCTTTCTCTTCCGGCTGCCCCTTTTCCCATGACGGGCGAGAGACAATCCGCTGCAAAGGTAAGGCTTTTCTTTGGATTAACCGTTATATCCTGCCATTTTTCTTCCGATTGTGGAAGAACTTCATACAAAAACATCGGAAAAGTATCGGGATATTCCGAAAGGTTTTTCTGACATTTAGAGTGATACAGCCACATGCTTCTCCGGTAGGAACACAGTCTCGTCTTTGTCCGCAAACGACATATAGAGATTAAACACTCCGCTTACGGACAATGATGGTGTTGCAGAACGCACACCTTACCTGCCACGGTGAAGGAGCATGCTGTGTATATATTTATCGTATGAGCACATATCACTCCAAATGCCGGATGTCCCTTATCTTTACAAAATCATATCATGAAAATCATTCGTTTTAGCCCGTTTTCAGGCCTTTTTGCAGCTGTTCTGAGCCGTTCGGGACCGATTTTCTGCACGGAAAAGCAGCGGGCGGAGAGCCGTAAGGCCCTTACGG
>USFX01000175.1 GCA_900553965.1 uncultured Prevotella sp. | reverse complement strand
GCAGATTCGGCGGCTGGGACTTGAAGGCCGCGTCAGGCTCAACCGCCCCACCCCGGACATTCTGAAAGAATATTCCCGGAGCGACCTGCTCGTCGTCTCGTCACGATTCGAGGGCTTTTCACTCGTGCTCGTCGAGGCGATGTCGTGCGGAACGCCGTGCATCAGCTTCGACTGCCAGTACGGGCCGTCGGAGGTCATCCGCGACCGCGAGGACGGTCTGCTGGTTGAAAACGGAAACATCGCGCAGCTCGCCACAACCATCTGCCGTCTTATCGAGAACGACGAAGAACGCCTCAAATACGGCCGCCGGGCCGCGGAGAACATCACGCGCTACCGTCCCGAAAACGTCATGCCGATGTGGACAAACCTGTTCGCGAAGTTGACGGAGGGTAGGAAGACGGCCCGATAGACAACAGAAAAATAACAAAACAGAGCCCCCGAAGACGTTGTTTCGTCTCCGGGGGCTCTGTTTTTGGATTCTGCTGGAAACCAGTCTGTGTCATTCAACCTCACGGAAGGCCGCCGGTCAGCGTGTCTTCTTGATATACTTATGACCGTTGAGCACATAGATGCCGGCCGGCAGTCTGTCATATTCCGACGCCGGGCAGACGTATGCGCCCATCACCGAATAGACGTGGTCGGTCGATTTGAGCGACGCGGCGGTCTTCACGGTCTCTATGCTGCTCTCATTTTCCGAGATGTAGGTCTCCTTGGCAACGCCGGCCGTGGTGTTGAGGTCGGCCGTGAGGCGCACGTCGGCAGATGATGCGGCAAGCTCCAGCGTCACCGTACCGCCGTCCACCTGATAGTTGTGGGCCGTCTCGTTGAAGTAGCTGAGCTGCGCGTAGCTGACAGGGATGGTCACCGTCTTGCTCTCACCGGCCTTCAGCTCGACACGCTCGAAGCCCACGAGGCGCTTGTTGAGGTTGGCGTTGTTGCCGCGGCCGTTGAAGTTGGCGTAGAGCTGGACGACCTCTGCTCCGTCACGGTCGCCCGTGTTCTTGACCGTTGCCACGACGTCGACAATCTGGTCTTTGGCAATCGTCTGGCGGCTGAGACTCATGTCGGCATACTCGAACGTGGTGTATGACAGACCGAAACCGAAGGGGAACATCGGCGCGGCGGCCTGCTTCTGATGCTTCGACTTGCCATAGTACATATATGTATATCCCCACTCGTCGATGTTATATTCCATCAGACCGTTGCGGCCGAACTTTGAGTCGGTGGCGTTGGGCAGCTCGTCGATGCTGTTATACCACGTCGAAGTCAGCTTGCCCGACGGATTGACGTCGCCGTAGATAACGTCGCAGATAGCCTGACCCTGTGCCTGTCCGCCATACCATGCCTCCATGATGGCCGGCAGGTTGGCCTTGGCCCACGAGATGTCCATCGACGAACCCGTCTCGAGCACGAGCACGGTGTTAGGATTGGCCGCATAGACAGCCTTGAGCACCTCCTCCTGATTTCCGGGCAGGGTGATGATGAAGCGGTCGTGGCTCTCCGTGCCGGTGGCATGGTCGTCGGGTTTGTCGAAGTTGGTTCCGCCGAGGAAGATGACGACATCGGCACGCTTGGCCACCTCGACGGCGCGGTCAATCATGTTCTGCGGTGCGCGGGTGTTGACGTTGGCCGACGTCTCGCATAGGAAGAGCGGGCCTTGGGTCTCTATCGGCGGGATCTGCTCGTAGTCGGGGTTCCAGAAGTTGAAGTAGAGATAGTTTCCGACATAGCTGTTGGTTCCGCTGAACTTCACGTAGAGGTCATGCTTGCCGTTGACCACGGCCGGGTCTACCGTAGCCGTGACCGTGGCCCACTTTGTCCACGAGCCCGTCTCCTTGTTGTCGACGGTCAGGAAGGGCGTGCCGTCCTGCGAGTCGAGGATGAAGCTGACCGAACCGAGACCTGTGTTCTTTGCTCCGCAAGACATCTCGAAGTTGGTACAGCCGTGCTCACCGAAGTCGACATTGCGATAGAGGAATATGTCGCCGGGAGCGGTGTTCTCCAGATTGCCGTTGCCCTTGTCGTTGCTGCCGGCACCGCGTTTCGACACGACAGCCTCGTCGAAAGGCACGGCCTGGATGTTTGACGTGCGCGTGTCGCTGCTCAGCTCGAAGCCGAGCTTCTTCGAGAATGCCTCGTAGGGCGTGACGGTGTATGTCGGGGTGCCCGAATAGTCACCGAGCATGATCTGGTTGGCATACGGCCCGATGAGCGCCACCTTCTTGTCAGTCGTGATGGGGAGCAGCCCGCCGTCGTTCTTCATCAACGTGATGGCCTCGCGGGCAGCCTTCAATGCCATAGCCTGATTGGCCTCGCTCTCAAGGGTGTTGGCGACATTGTTCCACGGACACTGGTCTTTCTCAAACTCACCGAGCGCAAAACGTGTCTCCAGCATCGGTATCAGGGCGTTGTCGATGTCCTCTTCGGTCACGCCGACATATCCCATATTGTCTTTTGCGGCAAAAGCCGGGTCGGCGGCATTGACTCCCGCACGCTGGAGCACGGAGGTCTGGTTCATGAACTCACAGTTGGTGTTCAGTCCGGCCTTCAGACACATCGACGCCGAACGGGCTTCCATCAGATTGACCTGCTCGGGATCGTTGGCGTCATAGCTGCCGAAGAACGTGTGTTTGGCGGCACGGTGGATGTCGGAGACGGCGGCACAGTCGGACGTCACATATCCGTCGAATCCCCACTCCTTGCGCAGGATGTCCGTGAGCAGCATCTTGTTGGCCGAACACGGCAGACCGCCGTAGCCCTTATAGCTGCCCGTCGACGGGCCGAGGCCGACGCCGTTGACATCCTTGGCGATGTCGATGGAGAAGGCGTTATAGGCTGACATGATGCTCTTCACACCACCCTCACGCACGCAGGCCTCGAAGGCCGGCAGATAATACTCGCGCATGTTCCGCTCCGTAACGAACGACGTGCAGCTATGGCGGCCCTGCTCATAGTTGTTGGCGGCATAGTGCTTGGCACAGGCGACGAGCTTCAGATAAGGATTTTCCGCAGTCTGCTCGCCCTGGAAGGCGCGGATGAACTGTACGGCGAGCTCTCCGGCCAGAAACGGGTCCTCGCCATAGTTCTCCTCCTCACGTCCCCAGCGCGGGTCGCGGGCCATATTGATGGTCGGGCTCCAGTAGTTGAGTCCCTTGTTCTTGTTCAGATAGTAGATGCGGGCCTCGTCCGAGACGACATTGGCGCAGTCGTAGATGAGCTGACGGTCCCACGTCGACGACATGGCCTTCGACTCCGGAAAGCTCGTGGCCGCACCCGAACGTGCCACACCGTGGATGGCCTCGTTCCAATACTGATAGCTCGGCAGGATGGTCACTCCCTCGCGCATGACCGGACTGGAGACGAGATTGCCCAGCTGGTCGACCTTCTCCTGCAGTGTCAGTTCCTTGCAGAGCAGCACGGCACGTTCATGAAAACTCTTCGAGGTATCCAGCCACGGATACTTGGCCACATCCTGTGCAACGGCCGGAACAGCCAGCCCGGCAAACGCACACACAAGAACGTTCGTTAAAAACAGTTTTTTCTTGGTCATGATATTTATGTTTTAGTATTATTGATTGTCACCTTAATAATATAAACAGCTGTAGGTATCTCCGGCATTCAGAGTTCATTCATAAAAACTGTCCGGTGCAGCCTATCCGTGACAAAGATAGTATAAAAGAACCATCATCGGGTGGAATTATTGTGCTAACTAAGGTCTTTTTTGTCATATAACACGCTCTCCTACCCACAATCACAATAAAAACCACATCAGAAGCCCCAAAACAGCCAGCTGCCGCCAAGCTTTCATAAGAAACATGACAGATGACAACGAAAGGAAATGACAACAAAAGGATTGGCCTCATCACACGGCTCTTTCATCTTCCGATAAACTTACGGCCGTTCAAGATGAACAGAGATTGCGCACCGAATGCGGCAGGAATACCGCGGAGGTCGTATGTAGGACATGAAAAAGACGCGGAGGATTCATGAGCGGCGTGATGCAGACCGCTCGTCGTTCCGTCGTAGGGGAACTGCCATCCGGCCTTAATGCCATAAGCTGCGGACGATGGTTTTAGTTTCAGGAAAGTTATGTCGGGAAGCGAACCGTCGGCCTTGCGCTCACGCAGAAGCTGGCTGCCGTCAAGACTCTCGAAATCGTTGGCCGACAGCGGAACGTCGGGCAGGAAAGTGTTGTCCGTCAGGACACACTGACTGATGTCAACGGCCCCGCAATCGTCCCTGCGGCTCCGGTAAGACAGATTGCGCGTCAGGACATGACCATAGCCGTCCACGTCGACAGCCTCGTCCCAGGCTTTGCGGTTCACCATATAGAAGTTGTTCTTGTTCTGATAGGCCGAATTGTTCAACCAGTCGTTACCGCCGAGATGATGGTTAGAGTAGAAACCATTGGCTTTGTTGGCCCAACAGATACTGTTTTTGATAATGTTGCGCGGCGCATCGACATCACCCTTCATCGTTCCCATGCCATAGCCGCCGGCCTTTATGCCCGTGCCGTCGCCGCGCGAGACGCGATTGGCATCATATCCGTTTTCCCATGCCCAGCAGCTGTCCACCACGACCGGCGCGAGATTTGAAATCAGGTCAATGCCATCATCACTGTTGCGCCACGCCCGGCATCCGCGGATGACGTTGCCCGTATATCCGGCCTTGTTGAGATGAAAGCCGAATCCGTCGCAGTTGCCGCCACGGCCGTTTTCCGAGACAGGGTCATAGTTGTTATAAGCGTCGCAGTTGAGCACCAGATTGTTGCTGCCCCGCGTGAAGTATATCCCTATGCCCATACCGTCGTGAATGTTCACACGCTCAATGATGCAGTTGCTGCCGCCGCGCATACTGATGTTCTCGCTCTGCGTATGTCCCGTTATGGTCACCTGTATACCCACGATGTCGAAATCGCGCAGTCTCCAGTAGTCACCCTTGACATAGAATCCGCTCACGCGCTTTCCCTCCGGTTTGACATCGCTCAAATCTATCACGGCTCTCTCACCACCGTATCCGGCTATCGTGATCGGCTTTGCCGCGGTGCCGCTCTGCGTGAGATTGTACACACAGGCATAGAGCCCGCCCTCCTGCCAGCCCATTATCTCGTCCTCCGTCGGCCTATATGTCCCGCCACGAAGATATATCACGTCGCCGGCAACGGCTTTCTCCACCGCCCGACGCAGCGTTGCCCACGGTGCACCGACCGTACCATTGCCGCCGCTGTCACTGCCCGACGGCGATACATAATAATCACGGGCCGAAACAGTCATGACGGCAAGAAGAGCTATAAAGGACGAAACAATTCTGTTCATTACATTATAATATTACGATACGTTGTCAGAAGATTAGTTCTTTTGTGTGCAAATATAATATGTAAAAACGTAATACGGAAGCAAATCTGCAGAAAAGGAGAAAACATTGTATTAATAATGTGTATTATCAATGGTTTATTCACAACTAAGCCTCATTTCCCAAACAACAGCTCAAAATAGCGCTAAAGAAATCAGCCCTCCGAATCCTTGCCAAGAACAGCGGAAAAGATTGTTGCCAATCGGCATCTATCCCGCTTCCGGCACGGATTCGGAAGGCTGATTTACCTAAAAGACGATCTATCTTTTTATGATTAACGTGAGTTCGATGAATTATAATCACTTGTAAATTTGGTGATTAGCGAAAATT
>USFX01000174.1 GCA_900553965.1 uncultured Prevotella sp. | reverse complement strand
TGTTGCTCAGGAACTTATAAATAAAGTTAAATTATAGTGTTGCGGAATTAAGGAACAGGACAAACCTCTTCAAAAAACGGCCACTGACGAAAAAATCACGTATTTCGGGCAAAAAGCTCCGGTTTTTCATGGTTTTACATAACACCCTGATACTCAACTAAATAACACCACACTCACATTCCATTACATTTCCCCGACTTTGCAATAAGGCCCTCCCGACCTTGCAACAAGGGCCTCGTTGCATTGCGACGGCGGCCCCGTTGGAGGATGACGGCGTGCTTATTGCGACCCCAGGAGGGTCTTATTGCCCGGACATTGCTTTCCCGGGGACATGAAAAGAGGCGGAAATGTCCGGATTTCGGAGTTTTCGTGCTTGATTTCGGAAAATCTCAAATGTTAAATTTGGTAATCTTTCTTGAGCGTTAAGACGCTCCGATAACAACTTGCGGGTTATGAATTGTCAATCGCCCTAACAATTCATAACCCGCAATTCTGTCCAAAGAAAAATGAAGCTCCTGCCTTATCTTTTCTCCTTTATGATGCCGTGGCGGTAGGCATAGAGCAGTTCCTTGAGGTCGGAAATCTGGGCGCGCAGCTCTGCTCCCTTGTCCGTGTCGGCCACCAGCATGCGGTGGGTGGACATCTCGACAATCTGCGTCGTGCTCTTGATGTCCGTCCCGCGCTGGATGGAGTCGGCCGCGGACGTGAACGGTTCGTGCTGGACGAGCTGGAAACCGCGGCTGTGGTAGACGAGGGTATAGCCGGCGATTCCGGTCTCTTTGTGATATGCCTCGCTGAACCCTCCGTCGATGACCATCAGCTTCCCGTTGGCCTTGATCGGGTTTTCGCCATTTGAGGCGTGAACGGGAACGTGCCCGTTGATGATGTGGCGGTTGGGGCCTGTGACGTTGAACGCGTCAAGAATGCGGTCGCAGATTTCCTCGTTGTCACGCAGTTTGAAGTAGTTGCCTTTCTCTTCCTTGTATGTCTCCCTGTCTTTGAGGAAATAGCGTTCAAAGGTTGCCATCTTCGACTTGTCGAACAGCGGGCTGTCCTTTCCGCACCAGAGATAGAGGAAATAGTCGATGGCATAGCTGCGCTCTTCCAGCTCCGTGTCGCTTTCGAAAGCCGAGCGTATGAGCATGCCGGTGTTGAGCATGAGTTGGAGACCGCTGTATTTTTTGCCCTTATACAGTTCCACCTCTTTCAGTGTTCCGTCGCTGTTGAGCGGGATGGAGGCGTGGAAGAGAAGATTGCTGTTGTAGATGGCGTACATGCAGCCGTGGCTCAGCAGTGTCCGGATGTGCTTGCGGAGTTTCTCGCTGACCGTGAACGAGTGGTGAAGACGCTTCATGAGCTGCTCTTCCTCCGGTGTCAGACTGTCGGGATTGTTGGGATCGACGGTCGGGAAATGGTTGCATGTCATTTCGTATTCCTTGCCGTCGATAGTGCATATGCCGCGCTCATAGTCAACGTTGTTGAACAGACAGCGGTCCTGCATTTTCCATTCTGGACGGCGCTTGAAGATGCGGGCCTCCTCCTTGAACTGGATGATGCTGATGGCCTTGTGCATCTTGGCCGTGAGCTGGCGCGTCTTCTCGTCCATGCGGTTGCCCTTGAGCAGCTTTGGAAGAAACTCCTCGCACGGGTCGTCTCCGTAGGCGTCCATGGCGAATGTGGCCAGCGGGACGAGGTTGATGCCGTAGCCCTCCTCAAGCGTTGCAAGGTTGGCATAGCGCAGGGAGAGGCGCAGGACGTTGCAGATGCAGGCGTCGTTGCCGGCGCAGGCTCCCATCCAGAGAATGTCGTGATTGCCCCACTGGATGTCCCAGCTGTGGTAGCGTTGCATGGCGTCCATGATGATATGGGCGCCGGGACCGCGGTCGTAGATGTCTCCGAGGATGTGGAGCTGGTCTATGGCGAGCCGCTGGATGACGCCGGATAGGGCGATGATGAAGTCGTCGGCGCGTCCGGTGCTGATGATTGTGTTGACGATGACGTTGACGTAGGCCGCCTTGTTCGTGTCGTCGGCCCTTTCGTGCAGGAGCTCCTCTATGATATAGCTGAAATCGGCCGGCAGTGAGCGTCTCACCTTTGAGCGCGTATATTTGCTGCTGACGTCACGGCAGATCTTGACCAGTTGGTGGATTGTTATGTGATACCAGTCGTCGATGTCCGGTTCTGACGCTTTGATGAGTTCCAGTTTGCGCTCGGGATAGTATATGAGCGTGCAGAGGTCTTTCTTCTCCGACTCGCGTATGTCGCCGGCGAATATTTCGTTGACCTTACGCTTGATGTTTCCCGATGCGTTTTTCAGCACGTGCTGGAACGCCTCGTTCTCGCCGTGGATGTCTGCAAGGAAGTGTTCTGTGCCCTTGGGCAGATTGAGAATAGCTTCGAGATTGATTATCTCCGTGCTTGCGTCCGCTACGGTTGGAAATGATTGGGACAACAGGCTGAGATAGCGCATGTCTGCCTCTATGTCATAATGATGGTTTGTTGAAGTCATATTTCCAAGTGCTTGTTTATTGTTGATTTAATCTTATTTGTCTTCTTGTCGTCTATCGCCTTCACCGGCATGAATCCCTCGTCCAGTCCGGTCATGTCAGCTGCGGCCTTCATCAGCCGTCCGGCAAATTTCAGCAGGCTCTTGTCCGACAGCTGTTCCTTCACCTTGTCGTCGTTGATGTCGTTCCGGAGCAGTGCCGAGGTCAGCTCCACCATATTATATATGGTCAGTCTTCCGGTTGAAGCGTATTTCCTTGCCTGTTCAATCATGGCGACCATACGCTTGTTGGCGTCATTGCTGTCAATGGCGGAAATGGGGTGGGAGGGAATGAAGTTGTCGGGAAGATAGTGGGGGATGGCTTCCGGCGAAAAGTCCGGAACGTCGACGCCGAGCACGCTGATGCCCCGGCGTATGGTTTCGAGGATGTTCTCCTGAGCGGAATAGACCATGATTTTGTGCCATGATATGTCTTCTGGATTGCGGAAGATGTTGTATTCCGTGTCGCTCAGCCACAGGTGGTCACCCGTCAGTCCTGCTTTGATGAGCGGGCGGATGGCGCTGGCGGTTGTCTTGTCCATCAGTTGCAGGACGTTGGTGTCCATGACTTTCTGGTAAATGGCAAATATGAGCGTCCCAGCCTCCGCTACTGTTATCGAATCCGTGACAAGAGGGTTGCGCACGGTTTCAATACGCGTGTTCCATTTCATCCGCTTCAGGTTGTTCTCCTCCATGCGTCCCATGGCAATCACGGCGTATGCCCAGCTGACGACACGGCGCTGAAAGGCCAGTGTCTTGGGCAATTTCTCTTTCCAGTAGTCCTGCTTCATGACCCATAGCTCCAACTGTCCATGAGGTGTGAAGACGATGCGCACGTGCTTGCTTGTTGCCGTATAGGCTGCCGTCGCCGTCTGGAACGACCAGCATCCGTGGATATGGACGATGTCGGGATGATGCTTGTGGAGTTGTTTGCGGAATGAAATCAGGGTTGAGGCAGCATAGACTTCCGCATATTCCTTCATTGCGTCTGCCAGCATGGTAACATACTGGGTTATCATGCTGTCTGTACCGGTGTGGAAATGCAGGATCTTCATGGCTCTATCGGTTGTTTGACGTGTGTATGGACAGTCGGTTCTATCTGCGGATGAAGTCGTATTTGTCTGAACGGCGATGACGCAGCATGAACCAGGCGTTCTGCCACAGGAGGCGCAGCTCCATCAGCGGAATGAGCGCGCAGGGCAGTTTCTCGCCGAATCCGGCTGCGGTCCGACGGGCTATCAGCGTCCGCATGACAAGCGTGATGATGAGGCTCAATGATGCGGCGGCAGTCAGGATGATGTCGGATGACCTCAGAGAGAATGTCAGCGCTGAGATGATGAGGATATAGTTGGCGTACAGCATCGTCATGTCGAGATTGAACTGAAACCTGTATGCCGCGGAGCGCTTGAGGTGTTTCCGTGTCTCCATGTAGAAGAGATGGCTGTTCGTCCATGTCTTTGCGGACGGTTCGTCCTGCCGCAGGAATGTCTCCGGTTCCGTGGCAACGGCAGTGCGGCCTGGCAGGGCATATTCATTCACAAGGAAATCATATTCCCCGCGTAGGTATTTCAGATTCTTCACGAAGCCGTTATGGCTCATGAAGGCACTCTTGCGTATGGCAAGATTGTTTCCGTCGTATCTGTATGCCATACCCTTCTGTGCCTTCCGCATGAAAAGGCATGAGGAGATCAGACGCTCAAACCTGTAGAAAGAGCTTGTCGGCTGTGCGTAGTTTGAATATCCGAGCACGATGTCCGTTCCATCGTTGCAGTGGCGTGACATCGCTTCAAGCCAGCCGTCGCTGTCCGGCCGGCAGTCGGCGTCGGTCAGGATGAGCCATTCGTTCTTGGCCGCCTTGATACCGATGGTCAGTGCCAGCTTGCGGCGGCTGAGGTAATGGCTTGATTCCGGAATGAATGTCGTGTAGAGATTGGGATATTGGCTCTTCAGAAGTGTGAGCACATCGTCTGTGTTGTCCGTGGATGATTCGTCGACAACGATGACTTCAAAGCCGGCTTCATATTTCTGAGATAACAACAACGGCAGGTTGCGCTCAAGCTCATATCCCTGATCGTGAACGGTAAGTATGATGGAAAGGGGAGCGGCCGTACCGTCTTTCGTGCCGCTGCTCTTCTTCTTGCGCAATGGATTTCTGAACAATCCGTTGCACAGTGGGGTTATGATGGCAAGCAGCACCAATATGCTGCTTGCCGTGATGGTCATGATTTCCTCTGTTGTCATGCTTTATTTCAATTCTTCACTCAAGTAACCTTCCGGCAGACACCGGCAGTTATATCCCGATGCCATGATCTCACCGTAGGCTCCGGCAGAGCGGATGGCGATGAAATCTCCGCGTTTGGTCTTGTTGAGACTGATCTGTTTTGCAAAGACATCGCTCGACTCGCATATCGGTCCCACGACATCATACAGCTCGCAAGGCATGTCGCTGCTGATATTTTCTATCTTGTGGGACGCCTGATACAATGCCGGGCGGATAAGGTCGGTCATACCGGCGTCAACAATGGCAAACTGTTTTGTCGTCCCCTGCTTGATATAGAGCGTGCGGGTGATGAGCGAACCGCATTGAGCCACTACGGCACGGCCGAGCTCGAAGTGCAGTTTCTGGCCCGGACGGAGCTTCAGATGCTTTGCATAGGTGTCGAAGTAGGCCTTGAAATCCGGTATCGGATGTTCGTCAGGGGCATTGTAGTCAATGCCGAGACCACCTCCCACATTGATGTGTCCAACACCGAGGCTTGCTTCTTCCAATTGTGTCTGCAGCTCGTTGATACGGTCGCATAGCGCTACGAAATCATCCATTTCAAGTATCTGGGAGCCGATGTGGAAGTGGAGGCCGACGTATTTGACATTACTGAGTTCCGCCGCCCGCCGTATTACGGTCTTCATATCGCTCATGGCGATGCCGAATTTGTTCTCGGCCAGACCTGTCGTGATGTTGGCATGTGTGTGCGCCCCAACGTCCGGATTGATGCGGAATGCCACGTTTGCCGTCTTCCCTTTCTTCTCTGCCAGCTCATTTATTACTTCCAGTTCCGCCAGACTCTCTACATTGAAGCAGAAAATATCATGGTCGAGACCGAGATTTATTTCCCAATCGCTTTTGCCTACTCCGGCATAGACGATGGCGG
>USFX01000173.1 GCA_900553965.1 uncultured Prevotella sp. | reverse complement strand
CACAGCAGAGCCGTGGCCGACCGCGCGCTGCTCATCGCCAGCCGCCATCCGGAGCTGGCTCTCGACCGCACGTTTCTCGAAGAGGCCGCCATGCTCCACGACATCGGCGTCTGCCGGACGGACGCCGCCGGCATCGAGTGTTTCGGAACTGAGCCCTACATCCGCCATGGAGTGATCGGGGCGGAGATGATGCGCGCCGAGGGCTTTCCCCGTCACGCACGTGTCTGCGAGCGCCACACCGGCACCGGAATCACACGCCGGGCCATCGAGGAAAGCTCGCTGCCGCTGCCGCTTCAGGATTTTCTGCCCGAAACGATGGAGGAACAGGTCATCTGCTACGCCGACAAGTTCTTCTCCAAGTCCCATCTGGATCGCGTCCGCACCGTCGAACAGGCCGCCCAGAGTCTCGAAAAGTTCGGTGAGGAGGGCGTCCGGCGTTTCCTCGGCTGGGCCGCGATGTTCGAATGACAGAGCTGCAACACCGGAGCGCCGGAGCGCGGCGCCATGCCGGATTATAAAAGAAGTACACGCCGGATTATAAAAGAAAAGGCGGGAACTAACGTTAAACTATCGAAAACCGACTGTTTTTAACTATTTTATAAGTAATTTTGCAGCCGTGAGAAAAAAGACATTGATATTCTTGATGCTTTTCGCCTTTGTTTTTGTCTGGGCGGAACTTCCTCCTGCGCTCTTTTCCGGCATGGTGAAGGGCGCTTCTGATGTCGATTCTCTCGCGCTGAAAACCGACAGTGCGGCTGTTGATTCGGTGGTCCGGCGTGACTCCGCGGCCGTAACGGCTGATTCATTGAAAGGTGACACCATCACGACCGACTCCTTGACGTCCGCGCTTCCGGCCGGACCGGACACGACGAAGATGGACTCCATGCAGCTGGCCATATACCATTATAATAAGGCCATCGACGATTCGCTGGCTCTTGACAGCGCCAACCGGCAGCGCAAGAACGGAATCGACGCCCCCGTGACATACTCGGCGGAAGACTCGCTCGTCTTCGAGTCGGCCACGGGAAAGGCTTATCTCTATGGCAACTCCCACGTTGTCTATGAGGATATGGACCTCGTGAGCGACCGCATCAACATGTGTCTTGACAGCAGCCTTGTCCACGCCACCGGCACAAGGGACACCACAGGCCAGATGTTCGGTCTCCCGGTCTTCAAGATGGGCAGCGACACGTATGAAAACGACACCATGTCGTTCAACTTCAAGACAAAGAAGGGACTTATCAAGGATGTCTATACGCAGCAGGAGGACGGCTTCATGACCAGCGAGCTGTCCAAGCGCAACTCCAACGGAGAGATTTTCCTCCAGCACGGAAAGTACACGACGTGCGACAGTCCTCACCCGGATTTCTACATCGCCCTCTCACGTGCGAAGATGCGGCCAGGTAAGGACGTTGTCTTCGGACCGGCCTACCTCGTCGTGGCCGACGTACCGCTGCCGCTGGCCATACCCTACGGCTTCTTCCCTTTCTCAAAAAGCTACTCCAGCGGATTCATCATGCCGACCTATGGAGACGAGACCGAACGCGGATTCTATCTGCGTGACGGCGGATACTACTTTGCCATCAACGACCGGATGGACCTCAAGCTCATCGGCGAGATATACACAAAAGGCTCGTGGGGACTTTCCGCCGCCACGAACTACCGCAAGCGCTACCGCTACAGCGGCAGCTTCTATGCCAGCTATCAGAACACCATCAACGGCGAGAAGAACATGCCGGACTATATGAAGCAGACCAGCTTCAAGATTCAGTGGAGCCACCGGCAGGACGCCAAGGCCAATCCCTACCGCTCGCTGTCGGCCAGTGTCAACTTCGCCACGAGCAGCTATGAGCGCAACAACCTCACCAGCATGTACAATCCGCAGAGCTATACGCAGAGCACGAGAACGTCATCGGTGAGCATGAGCAACACCTTTTCAAGCATCGGACTGACCCTCAGCACGACGGTCAACCTCAACCAGAACATGCGCGACACCACCATAGCCATGACGCTGCCCGACCTGAACGTCTCCATCAGCCGCTTCTACCCCTTCAAGCGCAAGAAGATGGTGGGCAAGGAGAAGTGGTATGAGAAGATATCAATGTCCTATACGGGACAGCTCAGCAACTCCATAAGCACGAAGGAATATCTCCTCATGCACTCCAGTCTGACACGCGACTGGCGCAACGGTATGCAGCACAGCATCCCGATTAGCGCCAACTTCACCTTATTTAATTACCTGAACATCAATCCTTCCTTCAACTTCACCGACCGCATGTACACCACCAAAATCATGCGCTCATGGGACGGAGACGCCCAGCGTGAGGTGACGGACACGATAGACGGCTTCTACAACATCTACAACTGGACGATGAGCGTCAGCGCGTCGACCAAGCTCTACGGTACGTATGTGCCTTGGAGGAAGCTCTTCGGTGACAAAATAGTGGCCGTCCGCCACGTCTTCACGCCGCAGGTCAGCTTCAACTATGCCCCGGACTTCAGCACCCGGCGCTACGGCTACTATGAGTCCTATCAGCGCACGGACGCCAACGGCAATGTCTCGCTCGTGGAATATTCGCCCTACTCCAACGGACTCTACGGTGTGCCGGGCCGCGGAAAGACGGGAAGCATAGCGGTGGACATCTCCAACAACATCGAGATGAAGGTGCGTTCGGACCGCGACAGTTCGGGTGTGAAGAAGATAAGCATCATCGACGAGCTGGGAGCCAGCATGTCATACAACATGGCCACGGACATCCGCCCGTGGAGCGACCTCAGCACCCGTCTGCGTCTGAAGCTGACGAAGAACTACACCTTCAACATGAATGCGGTCTTCGCGACCTACGCCTACGAGCTGGATGAGAACGGAAAGCCGCGCCTCAGCGAGCACACCACGCTCTACAGCCAAGGTAAGTTCGGCCGTTTCCAAGGCATGTCGCAGAACATTTCCTATACGCTGGACAACAAGAAGGTGTCCAACTTCTTCAAGTGGCTGCGCGGAGAGCGGGTCAACAAGGAGGACGACAAGAAGAAGGAGGAGGAAGAAGAGGACGAATACGATCGCGAGACAAACGAGGACGACACCATGCAGAAAGGCCAGCGCGGAGCCCGCAAGGAAAACGCCGGTAAGGCAGAGACTGACGAAGACGGCTATATGACGTTCAGTCTGCCGTGGTCTCTCAGCTTCGGCTACGGCATCTCCATGCGTGAGGACATGAGCGCACCGTTCAACTACAACAAGATGCGCTATCCTTACGGAATCACCCAGACGCTCAACTTCAGCGGCAACGTGCGCATCAGTGACGGCTGGAACATCAGCTTCTCGTCCGGTTATGACTTCGAGAACAAGAAGATATCAATGACAACGGCATCGCTCTCGCGTGACCTGCACTGCTTCAGCATGTCATGTTCCGTGGTGCTTTCACCCTACACAAGCTACAACTTCTCTTTCCGCTGCAACGCCGCGACGCTCACCGACGCGCTCAAATACGACAAACGCAGCAGCTACAGCAACTCCGTGCAATGGTATTGATGCGATAAAAGAATCAAGGAGCAAGGATAAGGAAGAAAGA
Organism: uncultured Prevotella sp.; assembly: GCA_900553965.1. GTDB lineage: Bacteria > Bacteroidota > Bacteroidia > Bacteroidales > Bacteroidaceae > Prevotella. The sequence goes on along the minus strand of USFX01000173.1, from coordinate 2,150 downwards.
AGCAAGGATAAAGAATCAAGGATTAATAATTAAAATATAGCATGGCGGAATTACCGGAACTCGTAAAAGACCTTGCCCTTATACTGGTTGTGGCAGGGACAGTGACCCTTATCTTCAAGAAACTCAAGCAGCCGCTTGTTCTCGGCTATATCGTGGCCGGCTTTCTGGTCAGCCCCCACATGCCTTACACGATGTCGGTGATGGACAGTGCCGACGTGAAGACGTGGGCCGACATCGGTGTTATCTTTCTCTTGTTCTCCCTCGGACTTGATTTCTCGTTCAAGAAGATAATCAAGATGGGCGCGGCACCGGTCATAGCGGCCTGCACCATCATCTTCTGTATGATGCTGATGGGCTTCTCCGCCGGCAAGATGTTCGGCTGGCGGCAGATGGACTGCATCTTCCTCGGCGGCATGCTGGCCATGAGTTCAACTACCATTATATATAAGGCGTTCGACGATCTCGGTCTGCGTCAGCAGCGTTTCGCCGGTCTGGTGATGAGCGTGCTCATTCTCGAAGACGTGCTCGCCATCGTCATGATGGTCATGCTGGCGGCCGTTGCCGGCGGAAGCAGTCCCGACGGCGGTCAGATGCTGCGCAGCGTGCTCAGCATTGCCTTCTTCCTCATATTATGGTTTGTCGTCGGAATATTCCTCATTCCCATGTTCCTGCGCAATGTCCGCAAGCTCATCAACGAGGAGACACTGCTCATCGTGTCGCTCGGACTGTGCTGTCTGATGGCCGTCGTGTCCACTCAGGTAGGCTTCAGCAGCGCCTTCGGAGCCTTCGTGATGGGCAGCATATTGGCCGAAACGGTCGAGGCGGACAAGATAATAAAGCTCGTCGAGCCGGTCAAGAACCTCTTCGGAGCTATCTTCTTCGTCTCTGTAGGCATGCTTGTCGAGCCGCGCATACTGGTTGAATATGCCCTGCCGGTCGTCGCAATCGTCCTGACAATACTCATCGGACAGGCCGTGCTCGGCTCGTTCGGCTATCTTCTCAGCGGACAACCGTTGAAGACAGCCATGAAATGCGGCTTCTCGATGGCCCAGATAGGTGAGTTCGCGTTCATCATAGCGTCCCTCGGCCTCTCCCTCGGCGTCATCAGCGACTTCCTCTACCCCGTTGTCGTGGCCGTTTCGGTCATCACGACATTCCTCACCCCGTATATGATGCGTGCCGCGACGCCCTGCTATGCCTTTATGGAGCGCCGTCTGCCGTCCCGCGTAATTGTCTTCCTCAACCACATCACGCTCAGCCATCCGTCGACCTCGGCGGCCAAGAACAAGTGGAAGAGCCTTATCACGCAGATGACCGTCAACGTCGTGATATACTCCATCCTCTCCATCGCCATCATCTTCGTCATGCTTACGGTCTTCCTGCCCTTCATCCGCCACATCCTTGTCGGCTGGCACTGGACGGCGAACTTCGTCTGCGGCGCGCTGACGGTACTGCTCATATCGCCGTTCCTGCGTGCGATGGTGATGAAGAAAAACCACAGCGAGGAGTTCAAGGCCCTTTGGGCTGAGAGCCGTCTCAACCATCTGCCGCTCATTTTCACGATTATCGTACGCGTGGTGATAGCCTGTTCGTTCGTCTTCTACGTCTGCAACTATCTCAGCCGCTTTGCCAACGCGCTCATAATAACCATCGCCGTAGCCCTCGTGATAGGCATGGTGCTCTCGCGCCGGCTGAAGCACAGCAGCATACGTCTTGAACGGCTGTTCGTCAAGAACCTGCGTTCACGCGACATAGAGGCACAGGTCCACGGCCGCAAGCGCCCCTTGTATGAAGGCCATCTGCTGGACCGCGACATCCACTTGGCCGATTTCGACATCCCGGCCGATTCAATGTGGGCCGGCCGCACACTGGCCGAGCTGAGTCTGCGCCAGAAGTTCGGGGTCCACGTGAGCAGCATCCTGCGCGCCACCCGCCGCATGAATATCCCCGACGGAGGCTCAATCATCTTCCCCGGAGACAGAATACGCGTTGTCGGCAGCGACGACCAGCTGACCAATATGGGCGCGGCACTGCGCGAAGAGGTCTATGGCGACGACCCGGAATTTGAGAAACGGGAGATGAAACTCCGCCAGATGGTCATCACCGGCAGTAGTCCGTTCATCGGCAAGACACTTCAGGAAAGCGGCATC
>USFX01000172.1 GCA_900553965.1 uncultured Prevotella sp. | reverse complement strand
GAGACCGACGGCGTAGGTATGGCCGCCGAAGTTTTCGAGCAGATCGCGGCAGCTCTTTATCGCGTCGTAGATATCAAATCCGGCAACGCTGCGTGCCGAACCCGTAGCCATGCCGTCGCTCATGGTCAGCACGACAGTCGGGCGGAAGTATATTTCCGTCAGCCTTGAAGCCACAATGCCGATGACACCTTTCTTCCAGTTTTCATCATAAAGGACAATTGATGACAGATGTTTCTGGCTTTCCAGTTTCTCCACGATGGAGTTGGCTTCTTCCGTCATCTGTTTGTCCACGTCTTTGCGTTGCTCGTTGTATTCGTTTATCAGATACGCCTCCGTCATGGCGCGGGTGAGATCCTTTTCGACGAGCAACTCAACAGCCTCCTTGCCGTTTTGCATGCGTCCCGAGGCATTGATGCGCGGGCCTATTTTGAAGACGATGTCGCTCATGGTCAGCTCACGGTTGGTCAGTCCGCAGATTTCTATGATTGCTTTCAGACCGACGGACGGACTCTGATTGAGCTGTTTAAGTCCGTGGAAAGCCAGCGTACGGTTTTCTCCGATTACGGGAACGATGTCTGAGGCGATGCTGACGGCACAAAAGTCGAGCAGCGGGATAAGCCTTGAGAACGGAATGCCGTTGTTCTTGGCGAAAGCCTGCATGAACTTGAACCCTACGCCGCATCCCGACAGATGATGAAAGGGATAGGTCGAATCCGGCCTTTTCGGATTGAGGATGGCCACGGCTGGGGGCATCTCCTCGTCCGGAACGTGATGGTCGCAGATGATAAAGTCTATGCCGAGACTCTTGGCATAGGCAATCTCCTCAATGGCCTTGATACCGCAATCGAGAACGATGATAAGTCTGACACCTGTTTCTTTCGCATAGTCTATTCCCTTGTGGCTCACACCATATCCCTCTTCGTAGCGGTCAGGGATGTAGTATTCTATATTGGAATAGAACTGCTGCAGAAACTTGTACACCAAAGCCACAGCCGTACAGCCGTCCACGTCATAGTCACCGTAGATCATGATGCGTTCCTTGCGTCCCATGGCGTCGTTCAGCCTGTCCACGGCCATGTCCATGTCGTTCATCAGGAACGGATCGATCAGCTCGTTGAGCATCGGTCGGAAAAATCTCTTTGCCGCCGATTCTGTCTTGATGCCGCGCTGTATCAGCAGGTTGGCGAGAATTGGGCTCATCCCGATTTTCTCTCCCAGCTCCTTAGCTGCCTTCTGTCTTTCCGGTGTAGGTGGTTCGTAATTCCATTTGAATTGCATTAATATATTGTTTTTTTATTCTATTCTCTTTTATAGGCCGTCAGTCTTAATACGGCGTCTTCCAATGGGCGCTACGGCTCTTTTCTGTTGCGGCCACGCGATATGGCTTGTAAAGTTACGAATAAAAAACAAGAAAATGCGAATCGGGGAGCAAGTTTTTGAGTTTTTAAAGAAAAGAAGTGTGTCGTCTGTCGCAGTCTGATATGTATATTAAGATAGTGTGGCGCAAGGAACATCAAAAGTCCATTGCGCCACATCATCATTTTTTATAGAGTCATTTTTATTCGTTCAGCATTATCATACCAGTGTGTAAGATATTAACACCGCAATCATTAGAGCTACAGCGACAGTAACCATGGAATAAAAGATGATTTTCTTGAATATGCGATTGTGTTTAATAGCTTTAAGGCTCTGTTGTTTGAATCTGCTTGCTTCGTCCTGTCCGTCAATCATGGTGTTCCCCCTAAGAAATTTTCTTAAAGTGTTGATAATCATAGTATATAGAGTCTCAAACACGTCCGGTTCGGCTTGATGCCAAGCCGGACCGGACGCATCATTACACTAACCTTCAAATCAGATACCGAGTTTCTTGCGGATATCCTTGGGGATGGCATTCTTGTTGACCATGAAGTCCATCGTGTTTGCGATGATGAAAGTCTTGGTCATATACCATGTACCTTTGTAGTCGCCGTACTCACCCCATGAGTTCTTCACCATGTAATACTCCTTTCCGTACTGGTCCTTAGCCACACCGTAGATGAGCATACCGTGGTCGTCGGTCAGCTGCCAGTTGTCGTAGCGCTCCTGACGCATTTCCTGGGTGGGAACGATTTCTGGAGCCGTGCATCCCAGTGAGTCATAGAGTTCGGTCTTCTTGTCCTTCGTCAGGCGGAGCCAGCGTGCGGCGTCGCTTCCGGTGAGGCTCTGAACCTGCTTCATGTCGTAGGCGTATGCCGTACCTTTGCGTGTGAATCCGTCTTCCGAAACGTCACCGCCCCAGGCGATGGTATAGCCGTTGTCGACGGCATTGTCGATGATGCGCTGCATGTCCTCCATCGGAACGTTCCATGACAGCGGGTTGCGCCAGTTGTCCTGCACCTCGACGGCAAATGCCGTGTAGAAAGGATGGTGTGTATAGCTGGTGATGGTCACATAGTCGTTCCAGTCGAGGCCGAGGCTTGAGGCAAACTGCTGCGGGGTATATGTCTTGCCCTCATACTTGAATGTCTCGGGACACTTGCCGAGGTAGGCGTCGAGAATGCCCTGAAGTCCGACTTTCCATTGGCCGGAAATCTTCTTGGCCTCGCTTCTTGCGATGGCTGTCACGTATGGAGTCATCACCTCGAAGAACTCGTTGAAGTTGTGGAGCGAGTCGCCGTAGAGACTTCCGGGGAAGGGCATGGCGTCCTCGGGACAGATACCGTAGTTCTGGAGAACGTAGAGCACGTCGTATGCTGAGCCGCCCTGAGAGAACTGGCAGTCGCCGTGAAGACGGACAACCTGCTTGGCGCGGTCCATATAGTTCTTGTTTGCGACGAATGACTCGCAGAGGTCATAGGTCTTTCCTGACTTTTTCAGTATCTCGCTCTCGAAATACGACAGTGTCGAGTAGGCCCAGCAAGTGCCGCTGCGGTTCTGGTCCTTGATGCTTGTGATGGGATTTTCCTTGATGGTGGTGAACACCGGTTTGTTCTTGTTGACGGAGTCTTTCTTCTCCTGTGCATTGGCTCCCACGGCCATGAGGGCGATGAGAGACATGGTTAAAACTTTCTTCATGTTTGTCTTTTTTTATTTGATGTTTCTTTCTTCTCGTTATGTGAAACGGCCGGCCGACTTTTTATGCCTCTATGAATTTCTCCACGTCCGCGGGGTGGTAGGGGATGCGGTTTTTGCCGAGGAAGCGGCAGCCGTCTTTCGTTATCAGGATGTCGTCCTCGATGCGTATGCCTCCGAAGTCCTTGTATGTCTCCAGCAGGTCGAAGTTTATCCATTCTTTGCAGTGACCGCTGGCGCGCCATTCGTCGATGAGCGCGGGAATGAAGTAGATTCCCGGTTCGTCGGTCATGACAAAGTTCTCCTCCAGCTTCCGGCCCATGCGCAGACAGTTTGTGCCGAACTGTGTCGAAGGACGTGTCTCCTCGTCGAAACCTACGTACTCCTGTCCCAGCGCCTCCATGTCGTGGACGTCGATGCCCATCATGTGGCCGAGGCCGTGGGGGAGGAACATGGCGTGGGCTCCGGCCCTTACAGCTTCCTCCGTGTCGCCCTTCATCAGGCCGATTTCCTTCAGGCGTTCGGTCATCAGGCGGCAGACATCCATGTGGACGTCAAACCATCTGACGCCCGGGCGGGCGACGTTGAGCGTATGGTCGTGACACTCCTCCACAATCCTGTATATCTCCAGCTGGCGCTCCGTGAACTTGCCCGACACGGGGTAGGTGCGGGTGTGGTCGGAGCAATAGTCGTTCAGCTCACATCCAGCGTCGCACAGCGTCAGCCGTCCCGCTTCGAGCAGACTGTCGGACGGACCTCCGTGCATGACCTCGCCGTGCTGGGTGAATATGGTCGGGAAACTGACCTTTAGCGCATTTGAGCTGGCAATGCCGTCAACCTGACCGCCGACGAAACGCTCCGTGACACCTGGACGGGTCAGCTTCATTGCCGTCGTGTGCATCATGTAGCCCACCTCGCAGGCCTGTTCAATGGCGTCAATCTCCTGCTGCTCTTTTGTGGAGCGCATCTTCACGACCGCCTTGATCAGTTCCAGTGATGCTGCCTCACGCTGCTGGCCGGGGTGTATGCCGAGCAGGTCCATGACCTGAATCATCGTGTCATGGCGGTAAGTCGGAAGGATATGGATCTTGCGGTGCTGCTCCAGAGCCTTGTTGCAGATGGTCTTCAGCTCCTTTATCGGTGCCGAGTGGGCCACGCCGGCTTGTGCGGCCATGTCGCTGACGCTGTCAACGGAACCGAACCAGACGATGTCCTCGATGTCGATGTCGTTGCCGATGAGCGTTTCGCGGTCATTGTCGATGTCGATGACGCCGACAAGTCCGTCGCGGTGGAGACCGAAATAATAGATGAAAGAGGAGTCCTGACGGAACGGATAGTAGGCGTTTGCAGGACAGTTTGCCGGTGACTCGTTGTTACCGAACAATATGATGATGCCGCTGTTCACAAGCCGTTTCAGCGTTTCACGGCGGCGTACGTATGTCTCTCTGTTGAACATATTAATAAAAGAATAAATGTCTTAAACCGTTTGAATGTTTTGCAAAGATATAGTATTTTTGCTGAAAATAAGTATCTTTGCACATAATTTAGACAAAAAATAATGCAGGTAGACAGAAATACGGGGCTTGTGCTCGAAGGCGGCGGTATGCGCGGTGTGTTCACCAGCGGTGTGCTTGATGCTTTCATGAAGAACGAACGCTACTTCCGCTATGTCGTTGCCGTATCGGCCGGGGCATGCAACGGAATGTCATATATCAGCCGCCAGCCGCGGCGTGCGCGCATCTCGAATATTGACATGCTCGTCAAATATGATTATCTTGGTGTGCGGCAGCTCGTCTCCCATGGTTGCATCTACGACCCGGAACTGCTCTACGAGCGTTTCCCTAATGAGCTTGTGCCGTTCGACTATGAGACTTATTTTGCCAATGCCGGCACGTTCGAGGTCGTCACGACAAACTGTCTGACCGGCAACGCCGAATATCTCTCGGAACTTTCCGACCCCCGCCGTGCGATAGACATCGTCCACGCCAGCAGCAGTCTGCCGTATGTCTGCAAGACAATTGACGTCGACGGTGTCCCGATGCTCGATGGCGGCATCGTCGACAGTATCCCCGTCATGCGTGCCATCGAACAGGGCCATCAGCGGAACGTGGTCGTCTGCACCCGCACCCGCGGCTACCGCAGTACCGGACATGACCGCAAAATCCCGAAATTCATTTACCGCAAATATCCCCGTCTGCGCGTGGCGTTGAGCCGGCGCATCGCCGTCTACAACGAACAGCTGGCCCTTGTCGAACGTCTGGAGGACGAAGGCCGCATCATCTGCATCCGGCCGCAACGCACGATGGACGTCGACCGCATGACCAAGGACGCCGGACGGTTGGAGGCTCTGTATGAAGAGGGCTTCAGGCTGGGCTGTGAGTTCTGCCGGAGGTTTGGGTGAGGGGAATTTGGCAGAATCAGGTTCATGTTTTTTTTATTCAGCTATGACCTATAGTATGGTTCAGCAACGCCCTCCATATATATAATATAGTGGCAGTCGTACAACATTACAGGAGTGATAATATAGGAAGGTATGGAACGGGGGCGCCCCCGTTCCATACCTTCCTGTACTGTCATTCCAAATGTCGGATGAGCCAAAAATGCTTCTGCCGGTTCGCAGATGTGTATATGTCCTTACAAAATTATGTTCGGATTTTCTTCCGTTTTAGCTCGTTTTGAGGTCATTTTGGGGCTTGTTATGACGGTTT
>USFX01000171.1 GCA_900553965.1 uncultured Prevotella sp. | reverse complement strand
GATTCATAAATCTACCCTTAATCGTGTATTGAATGATAGTTGCGGATTTTAGGGAAAAAAAGTGCAATGAAGGGGCAACTTAAAGGGTTTGGAGAATTGAATATGTGAGTCGGAAGAGTCAACTTAAAGAATCTGAAGAGATAATGAAAGCATACTGCCAGCCGGATTTTATAACCGAAAGCGCATACATAAAGTGTCGGGTCAAAAAAAATCCCTTCTGCTTTTGTCCGGACATTGTCGCGGAGCGAAAGCGGAAGGGATTGGTGCTCGTAGGATGTATTTATGATGCCGGGTGGAGCTTAATTGGCCTTTATGGCAATTACCTCCGTTATATCCCGGCTCAGATAATAGGTGTCAGAACATTCTGTCGTGTCTATCTTATACTGTACGCGCAGTATTTTCAGAGGCTTTTCCTGCTTCTTGTCCGAATAGCGGATGCCGTCGCGATAGCGGCCGGATTGTCCGGCCAATGACCTCAGGACGTTTATGATAGAGTCGTTGAGACGTGCCGTTGAGTCAAGTTTCGCGAAGTCTACGTTTGTCAGCGCGGTCGGGTTCTTTAGGTTTTCGTTCATGAAATCCTTGACGAGAACTTCGGCATCATGCTGCTGCCCGCAAGCGGAGAACATCATCACGGCGTAGAATAGTGGATAGAAAATCCGTCTCATTGCTTCACAGGAATGTTCTTGAGTATCTCGATGATGTGGTCCCAGACCATCTTCACGGTAGGGATGTGGAGGCGCTCGTCGGGAGTGTGGACACCGCGGAGCGTCGGACCGAAGGAAACCATGTCGAGGTTGGGGTAGCGTTCCGAGAACAGACCGCACTCCAGACCGGCGTGTATGCCCTTGACGATGGGTTCCTTGCCGAAGAGAGCTTTATAGGTGTCGACGACAATGCGTGTGAGGCGGCTGTTGGCGTTCATCTTCCATGCGGGATAGCCGTCGTTCTGGCATACGTTTGCTCCGGCCAGCTCGAAGAGAGCCTTGATAGTGTTGCACTGGTTGTCGAGATTGCTCATTACATTGCTGCGCTGAGAAGATACGATGGTAATCTTGTTGTCCTCCGTGACGATGCTGGCGATGTTGCTCGATGTCTCCACCATGCCGGCCAGCGCCTCGTCCTGACAGATGGCGAAGACGCCGTTGTCGACGGCCTGAAGGGCGCGTACGAAACGGGCGGCGACGTCCTGACGGATGACAGGTTCGGCTGCGGTGCTCTCCATGTTGAACACCATTTCCGTGTCGGACACGTGATATTCATCCTCGACCTGACTTGCAAAAACGTTCCAGTCGGCACGCACGTTCTCCTTCTTGTCGTTGGGCACGGCGATGGTGAACCTGCCGTCGCGCGGGATGGCGTTGTGCATCTTTCCTGAATCGAAGCGGCTCAGGCGTATGTCATACTTCTCCATCTCCATATAGAGGAAGCGGGCGAGAATCTTGATGGCGTTGGCGCGCTTCTTGTCGATGTCGTCGCCGGAGTGGCCGCCTTTCAGGCCTTTGAGGGAGCACTGCAGGAAGAAATATCCCTCCGGCGCGTCCTCGCGTTCAAAGGTAAATTCGGCTGTCGTGCTGCGTCCGCCGGCACAGGACACGAATATCTGGCCTTCATCCTCGCTGTCGAGATTGATGAGCATGTCACCGGTCATAAATCCGGCTTCCATGCCGCTCGCACCGGTCAGCTGTGTCTCCTCGTCGCGTGTGAACACACATTCGATGGGGCCATGTTCAATGTCGTCGGAGTCGAGCAGGGCCAGCTCTATGGCCACGCCGATACCGTCGTCGGCACCGAGCGTCGTTCCCTTTGCGCAAAGCCATTCGCCGTCAACGTAGGTCTGGATGGCATCCTTGTCGAAATCGAACTCGATGTCGACCAGCTTGTCGCACACCATATCCATGTGGCTCTGGAGGATCACGGTCTGACGGTTCTCAAATCCGGGAGTTGCCGGCTTTCTGATGATGACGTTTCCGGTCTTGTCAACCTTTGTGTCGAGATTGTGGCTTTCGCCCCATGTCTTGAGATATTCAATCATCTTTTCCTCACGCTTCGAAGGACGTGGAATTTCATTTATTTTGGCGAATTGGTCAAAAACGCATTGCGGATTTAAATTAGTTTTACTCATTATTCTTCTTTTTTATATGGTAGTTGGGTTGTAATTGATTTATTTACATTATCTTTGTACCCGCAAAGTTACAGAATATGATTGAGATATTGCTACTGAGCACGTTAATTATTGCTATCGGCATGGCATTTTTCTGTGTGAAAGTGCTATTCCGCAAGAATGGCCGTTTCTCTTCGCAGCATATACATGACAGTCAGGCGATGAAGGACCGCGGCATCCACTGCGTGATGGACCAGGACCGTGAGATGCGCCGGCAGAGCGCCTTTGGCGTGAAGGAGAGAGAATAACGATGAAGTTTAATATAATTAAGATAATGAACAAGAACAAGTTTTTTCGCGCCATGTCGGTGGGCGCCGTTTCAGCGCTGTTGATGACAGCCTGCAACAACTCGACTCCTCAGATGGACGAACAGCCGGCCAAGAGCTCTACGGAGACTGTCGGAATGAAGATTGCATACGTAGAGGTTGATTCGCTGATGTCGCAGTATAATTTCTGCAAGGACTTCTCGCTGATATTGCAGAAGAAGAGCAACAACGCCCGCAACACATTGAACGCAAAGGGCCAGCAGTTGCAGGCAGCCGTGAACAATTTTCAGCACAAGATGAACAACAACGGATTTACGAGCCGCGAACAAGCCGCAACCGTTCAGGCCGCCATCCAGCGCCAGCAGGAGGACCTGCAGGAGCTTCAGAACCGTCTGGCTTCTGAGCTTGACGCCGAGACAGCCAAGTATAACGAGGCGCTGCGCGATTCGCTCCAGAGCTTCCTGAAGGTCTACAACAAGACTAAGAAATATGACCTCATCATGTCGAAGGCCGGTGACAACATCCTGTTTGCAGACAAGAAGCATGACATCACCAACGATGTCATCAACGGTCTGAACAAGCGTTACAAGCCGATGAAGAAAGACAAGGAGACAAAATAAGAAATGAGCAACAGGCGCAGAAGCCCCAAGGTGTCGGAAACGGCCCTTGGGGCTTCTGCGTTGTATGGAAGTGCAGAGTGGGGCAGCTGTTACATCATCGCGGACTTGCGTTTTGTAGAGGATGCGGGGCCGGTAAGCAGGTCCGTATGAGGCTTCCTGATTTTGATGTGAAGCCGCCATCTGTAATCTAAATTCTGAATTTAAGGCCCACGAGAAGAGGGACTTTTCAAAAAATAACGGTCGTGGCCGCAAATATCGCAATCTCGCGCGTATCAAAAATTAGGGGTGCTCGTGAGGTTATATTTGCATATTTCCTAATCGTCTTATTTACAGCCGTTTACAAACGATACCTATTCCGCCGTATCCACGGCCGGCCGCTACGGTTCTGTCGTAAGGGCCTCCCGGCTCTGCAACGAGGCCCTTACGGCAATGCAATAAGGCCGCCGTTGCACTCCAACGGGGCCGCTTTCGCAACTCCGGGAGCCCCTTACGGCAGAAAATCAAGAGCTTTTCCGGACAAAATCAGCAAGCAAAAACAGCATGAAATCTCCGTTCTGAAAACGCCGTAAGGCCCTCACGGCTCTTCCTTCCCCCGTTTTCATGACGGAAACCGGTGTGGCATTGAGCTGAAAAGAACCGGAAACGGCCTGAAAATTAGCTAAAACGGAGAAAAACCTGAACATGATTTTGTAAGAAAAAACAGGATAATGATATTGCAAAATCATGAAATTGCATGGAGAGGATGTTGCAAAACCCTAAAGTAGGGATGAGGATGTCTCAGATGTTCAGTAAACATGGCGGCAAAGCTACGTATCTACTTGGGTTGGGGAAAAATCGCAAACGATGTGCGACCATTATGTGGATTGTAATTATGGCTGTCCGGAAGATAATCCCATGCTGTAGTGGATTTGAATCCGCTACATGAGATTATCTTCCGGACGGGCTTTATTCCTGTCAATCTATGTCAGACGGTTCTGCAACATATTTTGGAGATTCGCCGTACTTGTTGGGGCCGGGCTGGCTGTCGAGACACATATATACAATCATCATAAGGTTGTACGCGAAACCGGCTATGCAACTTATCATTATGTATCTGATGCTGTCAGGCGATTTCGTCATGGCCTCTTCGATGAATGCAGCGTCGGTCAGTCTTTCGTACATAATCTCCTGTGACATGTCCAGACTGAGACCGAGAGCATTGAAGTAGCTGTAGAATACAACGCTCATGCCGATAAGCGTGCCGATGATGCCGATTCCGCACCACCATCCGCTGCGTCCGGTATCATGGAGACGGCGGACGGTGAGGGGATAAATGGATAGGGCAAGTGCGAAATAGAGAATAGAACCTATGAAAGGTATGAACTGAACTACGATACAGGCGAGGTCGATGGCGAGATAACTCCACCAAAATTCCGAACGGCGTGAGCGTCCTTTGAACTGAACAACTTTTTTCCAGGCTTCGCTGATGGCTTCTCCGAAGTCAAGCGACGGCAATGCATTTAAATTACTCATTTTGATTAATATTTAATAGTGAAACAATAAAGAATCATATTATAATATCTTCTTTTGCCGTCCGCGATTATTCCAGCAAATCCGGTCTCAGCCTTTGCGTCCGTTCCATGGCCTGTTCCATTTCCCATGCCTTGATTTTTGCCTCATTGCCGCTGAGGAGGATTTCCGGAACTTTCCATCCCTTATAGTCGGCGGGGCGGGTGTAGATTGGGGCGGACAGCATGTCGTCCTGAAAGCAGTCGGAGAGGGCGCTCTGCTCGTCGCCGATGACACCCGGGACGATGCGCACGATGGCGTCGGCCATTACGGCGGCAGCCAGTTCGCCGCCCGTCAGGACATAGTCGCCGATGCTTATCTCGCGGGTGATGAGATGGTCGCGGACGCGCTGGTCGATGCCCTTATAGTGGCCGCAGAGAATGATAATGTTGCCCTTCATGGACAGCTCGTTGGCCACGTGCTGGTCAAAACGCTCTCCGTCTGGCGACGTGAAGATGACTTCGTCATAGTCGCGTTCTGCTTTCAGTGCCGAGATGGCGCGGTCGATGGGTTCACACTGCATGACCATGCCCGCGAAACCGCCGTAGGGATAGTCGTCGACGCGGCGCCACTTGTCCGTCGTGTAGTCGCGCAGATTGTGAAGATGTATCTCGGCCAGCCCCTTCTTTTGGGCCCGTGCCAGAATGGACTCGTTGACGAAACCTTCCAGCATTTCCGGTAAAACGGTGATGATGTCTATTCTCATAAGTATTTCTTTCTTTTTTATGTTCTTTCTATTGGTTTGTTGCGGGATGTCGCTCCCCGTTTTAGCTTCCGCCGTCGTCCGGTGGAGATTCATTGTTGAATGTAATTCCCCGTGGTCTTCTTTCGTCGTACGGTCGCGTGCGGGGTGGGGATGGCATTTCCGTTATGCGAAGAAATTTCTGATTTCCTCTATCCGTCTCATGGCCATCTCGCGGCCGATGGCATGAACGCGCTTCATCTCCTCCGGGTCATGGGAAATGTGGCCGATGGGCAGCGGAGCGTCGGGCCGTATGACCATGCAGCGTCCCTCGCGCTCGGCCTGTCGGACAAACTCCGTTTGGGCGTTGTACATTTCGTGGCGTCGGGCCATGGCGCGCGCCATCTCCGGATGTTTTCTGAGTGCAAGGCGTATCAGAGGCATGAGGCGTCCGGGGCGTTTGATGTATCCGTCCGGTTGGGTCAGTATGACGAGGTTGCGGCTGGA
>USFX01000170.1 GCA_900553965.1 uncultured Prevotella sp. | reverse complement strand
GGTTTCGCGTGGCTCGACACTGGAACACACGACAGCCTCAGCGAGGCCAGCACATTCATCGAGGTCATCGAGAAACGTCAGGGCCTGAAGGTCGCCTGTCTGGAGGAAATAGCCTACCGGAAAGGCTGGATTACACGCGAGGAGCTTCACCGTCTGGCCGGACCGATGATGAAGAATGACTACGGGAAATATCTCATGAGAATTTAAAAACATAAACAGTACATAAATGGAAGAAAAGAACAAGATTAACACATTGGCAAATGTTGAAGCCGTCGACATCCGTGAAGAGGAAACGTCGTTCGACTTTAAAACTATTCTGACCATGTTTTTGCTCAACTGGCAGTGGTTCGTACTGTCGGTAATCATTTTCCTTAGCGGAGCGTTCCTATACCTGCGCTATAAAAGCCCCGTCTTTCAGGCATCCGTCAAGATGCTTATCAAAGACGACAACAACTCTACAAGGAGCTCCAGCAGACAGATGTTCTCAAACATGTCGGAACTCGGTTTCATCTCCAATAGCGCCGGTATCGAAAACGAAATAGAGATTCTCAAGAGCCGCATACTTGCCCGCGAGACCGTGAAAGACCTCCGTCTGTACGTTGAATACAAGATGGAAGGACTTGTCAAGAAACAACTCGTTTACAAGACACAGCCCGTCTGCGTCGACATTGACCCCGCAAGCCTCGACAAAATGGACGAGACGATGCTGCCGGTAGACCTGAAAATATCGAAAAAAGGACGGACATACGAAGTCATCGGAAGAACATACGACATAGAAAGCGGTGACGAGATACCGTTTGAAACGTCATTCTCAACCCTACCCGCCACATACAAGACACGCGCCGGAGTTCTGACATTCACCAAAAACCAGATAAACAACAGTAAATGGGAGAAAGACCTCTACATCCGTATCTATCCCCCTATGGCCATTGCCGCGTCATACGTCGGGGCAATGAGCATTGAACCGACGTCAAAAGAGACCACGATTGCGCTCATAACCATAAGGGACCGCAATTTGGCAAGGGCCATGGACTATCTCAAACAGCTTGCCGTCTGCTACAACCGCCAGGCCAACGCCGACAAGAACGAAATCGCCGTGAAGACCGAGGAGTTCATCAACGGCCGTTTGGAGAAAATCAGTGCCGAACTGGGAACGACTGAAAGCGAACTCGAAGAATACAAGAAGCGCAACAACCTGACCCAGCTCAAACTCGACGCGACAGAGACTCTGGCCCAGACAAGCCAGTATTCGGCCAAGCTCTCGGATGCCCGCTCACAGATACAGATGCTCGACTTCCTCCGCGAATATGTCGACAATCCGGAAAACCGCTACCAGATTATCCCGTCAAACGTCGGTCTGACCGATGGCTCCTCAACGGCTCTCATCAACAAATACAACCAGTCGGTACTTGACCGCAACCGCATGTTGCGCACCGTTTCCGAGATTTCTCCGCAAGTGCAGACCATCACGTCGGCCTTGAACGACCTCGAAAGCAGTATCCGTACGGCCCTCTCGCAGGCCCGCCAACAGGCCGCCATCCAGCTGCAGAGCATCGAAAAACAGTATTCTGTCTACAGCAACAAAGTGGCAAGCACTCCGGAACAGGAGCGCATCCTCACCCAGATTGGCCGTCAGCAGGAAATCAAGTCAGGCCTTTACCTGATGTTGCTGCAAAAACGCGAGGAAAACTCAATCTCACTGTCAGCCACCGCCGACAAAGGCAAGCTCATCGACATTCCGCTTTCAAACGGCAAGGTTAGCCCGAAGAAAAGCATGATTATGCTCATTGCATTTGCCGCAGGACTTGGTCTGCCGCTACTCATCCTCTATCTGATGCAGCTCCTGCGCTTCCGTATCGAAGGTCATGACGATGTCAGCAAGCTGACAAAACTGCCAATCATCGCCGATGTCGCCCTTTCAAGCGAAGGAGACGGCAACGGAATCGTTGTCCATGAAAACCAGAACAATCAGATTGACGAAATTTTCAGGTCGATGCGAACCAATATCCAGTTCATGCTTGACGGCGACCAGAAGGTTATCATGTTCACGTCTTCCACCTCGGGAGAAGGAAAGACCTTCAATGCGGTCAACCTTGCGGTCAGCTTCGCCACTCTCGGTAAAAAGGTAATACTCATAGGATTGGATATACGTAAACCTCGTCTGGCCAAGATTTTCAGTCTGTCAAGCTCCAAAGTGGGTGTCACCAACCTGCTTGTGAAAGACAAACTGACGATGGACGACGTCCGCAAAGAGATCTGTCCGTCAGGCGTAAGCCTCAATCTTGACATCATGGCAGCCGGTCCCATTCCTCCTAACCCGACCGAGTTGCTGGCCCGTGAACACCTTAAGACCATCACGGATATGCTCAAGAGCGAATATGACTATATCATCATGGACACGGCACCGGTCGGACTGGTGAGCGATTCGCTGCAGATTGGCAAGCTGGCTGACGTCACCGTCATTGTCTGCCGCGCCGACTACACGCCGAAGTCGAGCTTCGAGCTCTTCAACAGACTGCACAATGAGAACAAGTTGCCCAACATGTGTTACGTCCTCAACGGTATCGACATGTCCAAGAAAAAGCACAGCTACTACTACGGCTACGGCTCATACGGACGTTATACGTACAAGAACCATTACGGCGGATACACCTACGGAACTTATGTCAACAGCCACTACGGCAATAAGGAAGATAAATCCATCAAGTTATGACAATCGCTGTTGACTTTGACGGAACCATCGTCACTCACCGTTATCCGGAAATCGGCGAGGAGATTCCTTTTGCCATAGAGACCTTGAAAGCCCTCATCCGTGACCGCCACAGGCTCATTCTGTGGAGCGTGCGCGAAGGCGCGCTGCTTGACGAAGCCGTGGAATGGTGTCGCCAGCGCGGTGTGGAGTTCTACGCCGTCAACCGTGACTACCCCGAGGAATCCAAAGAAGGCAACCATAACTACAGCAGAAAGCTGAAAGTGGACCTTTTCATTGACGACCGTAATGTCGGAGGACTGCCCGAATGGGGCGTTATCTACGATATGATAACGAAGAAGCGCACGTGGCATGACCTGCTGGAAGAAGCCGAATGCGGCGCTTCCGGAACGGCATATTGCTCCCCTACCGACAAACCGAAAAAGAAGTGGTGGCAGATTTAACTGCTCTCAAACGCAAAGACGCGAAGACGCAAAGGCTAAGGAAAGCCTTTGCGTCTTCGCGTCTTTGCGTTTGAATATTTTCCAATCAACGTCTTCGTATTTTCCAATCAGCATCTTCATGTCTTCAAGCCGGCCGTATGGCATCTGTCACTCCGGGAAATGGATGACCGTGTTGCGTAGCGCCGCAGGATTGCCCATATCGAACATGTCTCCGTTTATGCGCACTCCGACCATCCCCTTCTTCTTTCTGACGGCTTCAAGCGCCGTTGTCAGCTCGATTTCCCGCGACATATCGCCCGCAATGTCGGCGGCATGTATGTCTTCGGCCAACTGTTCAAAGACATCAGGAGTCAGGACATACTGTCCGAAGACGGAATAGTAGGCCCTGCTGCCGTCGGGCTCCTGCACGGCAAGATACTCCTCGGCATAGCTCAGCTTGGGCTTCTCCGACATCAGTGACACATTGAGTATCGTGCGGTCCTTGTCCTCCCACACACCGCTGAGTATGCCGTAACGGCTCACCTCCTGCGGCGGAACACCGTGGATGCTCACCGACAGCTTGTTGTAACGCTCATATTCCTCGATGAGCTGAAGCGTGCATGTCTTTCCGCAGCGACTCCGGTAGAGCGTATCGCCGAGCAGTAGCAGGACGGGCTCGTTGCCGGCAAATTCGGCCGCCTGATAGACGGCGTGGCCGAATCCCCGCTTGTCGTGCTGATAGACATAGTGGATGTGTTTCCCTATGTCCAGTATGCGGTTGCTGTATTCGCGTGCCTGCGGATTGAGCTTCCGCAGATGCTCCTCCGCGAGCGGACGTTCGAAGAACTCGGCGTAGAGCAGCCGCTCCTCCTCAGAGCCGAGAACGAGACATATCTCCTCTATGCCGCTTTTGATGAGCTCCTCCAGCAGGATGAGGATGACGGGCCGCACCTGTCCGTCAGGACACGGAATGGGGAAGAAATCCTTCTTGAGCACCTGCGTGGCCGGATAGAGGCGTGTTCCGAAACCGGCCACGGGAATGATGGCCCGGCGCACGGTGTGGACGGGCTGGATGGTGAACGGCCATACCCTGAGCCCTTGTCCGTTGAGATAGTCGACAAGCCGGGCCTGCGACTCTGCGTCCCGCGCCAGAAACTGTATGGAGCCGTCGCCATGGGAACCGACGCCCTTGCCGCCGTAAGTGAGCCGCTTCACCTCCGGATCGTCAAGATAATGGTGGAGTTTCGGGGCCCAGAGGGCTGGCGACATCGGGGCTATCTGACGGTCGAACAGGTCCTCCGCCTCGGTCATCAGCTGTCCGAGTTTCTCTACCTCGCCTTCGGCTATATATCTGACAGCCCTTTGGACAATGTCGCGATTGCGCTCCCCGAGGGCCTCGTGAAGCGACCGGTCACCGTCCGTCGACGCAAAAGGATATGACTTGTTGAGGTCGGCGAGGATGCGGATGGTGTCCTTGTGGGCGACAAGGTCGCCGAAGACCCAGTGGAGCGGCTTCTTGACATTGAGCGAGGTCACGCCGACCTCATCGCCGTCAAATGTCATCAGACACGGCTTGACACCAAAGGCACACGCCTGGTCAAGGCGTCCGCAGCGCGAAGATGTCCGCAGTTCACCGAGATAGGCTATGTTCATCTCGCCCATCGTGTTGAGATTGAGATTGTAGAGGATGTTGAACGCCCGCGCCACAAGCACGCAGATGGCGGCACTGCTGGACAGGCCGCTTCTCATCGGCAGAGTCATGCCGGTCAGATGTATGCGCACACCGCCTACCTTATACCATTCCAGCATATACGACGCCACGCCTGCACAATAGCAGAAAAACGAGCCGGACTTGGCTATCCGCTTCAGTTCCGCGTCATTCATGCGGCAGGAGAAATCCTGCCATATATCTCTGATTTCGGGTGCCTCGCTGGTCATCTCGAAAATCGGCGACTTCTCCACCTCGGCGTATATTCCCTGTTCAATGCCAGTGACGATGGCTGCTCCCGGCAGGATGTCAGCGTTCATCGTACGGTAGTGGCCGGCCCAATCCGTATGCTCGCCGAAGAGGCAAAGGCGTCCGGGTACAAATAGTTTTGTCATGTCTTTTATTAGTCAATAGATATAATCAGTAGAATCTGTCTTCACGTCCCTTTGGGGACTGTTCAGACCACAAATATAGACAAAAAAATCTGAAACGACGAAGAAATATCTACATAAATAGTGCTTTTTACACTCAAAAAAGCCATATCATGACCGTTTCCGCTCCATTTTACGCTTCCGCAGTGTCTCCGACGGGGATAAGTGGGCCTTTTCCGATGGGAAGGTCGTTATTTTTCATGTTTTAACTTAAAATATTTGTATTTTACGTTAGTAAACCTTATATTTGCGACAGATAAGCCTACATCCATGTTGTCGATGACCCTTATCAATTCCGAGGTTGGCAGCGTCCTGCGCCAACCTCTTTTTCGTTTTCCGACCCACCATCCAGCCATTTCCGCCTTTCCGGACACCAACAGTTAGACGAGACATGCGTTATCTTTACAAATCTCTGTACGCGAAAATTTCCGTTTTAGCGCGTTTTCGGATGTCCGGCGGACCAATAAGGGCCTCTCTGCTCATGGCCGTCATGCGGCGAATAGCGTGTTCCGGCGGAGCCGCTACCCCGTAAGGCCCTCTCGGTTCTTCCGGAGCAAGGAAAACGCCGGGTTTGTGATGCGGGAAAATGTCAGGAA
>USFX01000169.1 GCA_900553965.1 uncultured Prevotella sp. | reverse complement strand
TCGGCGGACTGGGAGTGTTTGATGTTGGAGGAGGGAGGAGGGAGGAGGGTGGAGGGAGAAATGTCGGCGTTGCTTGTGGTTTTGTTTCTTCCCAGGCTTATACTAAAGCCCTTTTTATTAAGACTATTCTCACTCCTCACTTCTCTCTCCTCACTCCTCGAATATATATCCTGCGCTACCTTCCCGTCCAGCGCCATTGCCAGCGTCTGGATTCCGCGGCAGATGCCGAGCATCGGTATCTGGCGGTTGTAGGCCAGTCGCGTTATGAGCAGTTCCGGCAGGTCGCGCTGGCTGCAGATGCCGCCGAGGCGCGGTGACGGTTCCTCGCCGCAGTAGAGCGGGTTGTAGTCGGCTCCGCCGCTGAGCAGCAGACCGTCGATATGGTCAAGCGTGTTGATGATGACATCCTTGTCGGCCACCGGCGGGATGATGACGGGCACGCCGGCCGCCACCACAGACTTGTAGTAGCCTTCGGCAATGCGGCTCGTCGCCTCGCCATAGTTTGCGGTGATGCCGATAACGGGCTTCCGGCCCGCTTCCGGGAATGTCGCGTAGATGTCGTCCAGCCGCGACCGCCAGTCAAAACGATTCATTTGTCGTGTGTGTGGTGTGTGATGTCAGATAGCCGGGGCGTACCTTGTTGTAGTGGTGCGGCCTCAGGTGATCTGACGCGCGGTCTTATTCATCGACCTTGACGGGAATCTCGCGCTTGATGCTCTGTTCGAGTGATATGAGCGTCTCTGTCGCGACGACACCCGGAATGTCCTGCAGCTGTCCGTTGAGCAGGTGCATGAGCTGTTCGTTGTCGCGTGCGAAGAGCTTCACCAGCATGGTATAGGGACCGGTGGTGAAGTGGCATTCAACGATTTCGGGAATGTGCGTCAGCCGTTCAACGACCTCCTTGTACATGCTTCCGCGTTCGAGCGTGATGCCCACGTAGGTGCATGTCGTATATCCGAGGCTCTTGGGGTTTACGTCAAATCCGCTTCCCATGATGACGTTTCCGTCGATGAGGTGCTGCACGCGCTGATGGATGGCTGCGCGTGACACCTTGCATTCTGCCGCTACATCCTTGAACGGGATGCGTGCGTTCTGTGACAGGATGCTCAAAATCTTCTTGTCAAGATTGTCAATCTTCTCCGTTGCCATTTCTTTCTTTTCTTGTTAGTGCCCCCTCCGGCTTCCCCAAAAGGGAAGAACCCTGCGGTTTCCGGTTCTTCACCGTTGGTGAGATGATTCCTCGCTGCCGGTAATGGATACCGTTGGATAGGGCTGTAAATGCTCAAATAGTTAGCAAAATTACATATTTTTATTGATATAAACAGCATATTGCAACCGAAAAAATGTGAAAAGCGTGCAAAATGGTGACAAAAGTCCCTCCCGGCCCATGGCTTTCTCATTCAACTGATTCTGTTACACGGCCCAAGTAACAGTGTTACACGGCCCGCGTAACATCGTTACGTGAGCCATGTAAAATGATGGATGGACATTATGATAATGTCGATTTTGCCCGCTCTGACAGCTTTAACTCCTTTAACTCCAAAAGAATACTTATGTTAAACTAACACAAAAAACAGAGGTTCGTATGTGAAAACTTAGCACATTTCGCGAGTTTTTTGGTAGTTTTGCAGACGTTATACAATAACGTAATACAATTATATTAAGGTAATGAGACTATCAAGATTTCTGCTTTTCAGCATAGCCTGCCTCTCCCTTTCTTCATGTTTTAAGGAAGAACCGCTCAACGCCGAGTGCGACATTGAAGCGGCGTGGGTTCATGTCGACAAGCCTGAAGAGGTCTTCTTCAACAGCACAGACACACTGATCAACGTCATGTCGGCCGAAAACACCATCGTTTTTACGAAGAAACCCGATGCCGACGTGACGGCCATGGCACCACGGTTTCAGCTCACGCCGGGAGCAAGGATAACACCGGAGAACGGCTCCACTCACGATTTCAGCAACGAAAAGGCCGTGACATACACCGTAATGTCCGAGGACGGCTCCTGGACGCGTACCTACCGCGTCATGTTCGCGCCGCCGAAGGTAATGCTCAAATATGACTTCGAGAACTATGCGCCAGCGGAGGGACATGGGAAATATTTCGTCTGGAACGAGATTGACAATGACGGCACCGTCATCACTGACCTCTGGGCGACGGGAAATCCGGGATTTTTCAAGGCAAAGTCAGCGACGGCCGGGCCATACGACTATCCTACCATTCCGATGGACAACGGATATGACGGCAAAGGTGTCATGCTCGTGACGCGCAGCACAGGAATATTCGGGACGTTGGGAGGCCGCAAGATGCCTATCGCCGCGGGAAATCTCTATCTCGGACGCTTCGTCGACGAATTTGCCATCACCCAGACGCTCAAGGCAACGGAGTTCGGAGTGAGGTTCAACAAGGAGCCGCGGACGTTCATGGGATACTATAAGTATCGTCCCGGAGACGTGGTCACCAACAATGAAAACAAACCGCTGGCTGGTGTCCGCGACAGCGCCGCCATCTATTCGGTGCTCTATCTGAACCATGATGCCGACGGAAATTCTGTCGTGCTCCACGGCGACGACGTCATGACCAACCCCAACATCGTGGCCATAGCGCGCATGAAGGACGTCAAATATACCGACGAGTGGACACCGTTTGAGGTCAATTTCGTCTATAACAGGGAGATGGATAAGACGCTGATGGAGAACTTCGGCTACAACATCGCCGTGGTCTTCTCGTCGAGCCACAACGGAGACATCTTCCAGGGAGCTGTGGGCAGCACGCTCTGCATAGATAAAGTCAGTATAGTATGTATAGAATGAGAACGACAATGAACACGATAAGCAGACTTCTCGCCGCGACGGCGCTCACCTCAACCGTTATGACAGCCTCGGCGCTGGAACTCCCGGACGACCTCAACTACAACGTCCGGCTCGGATATAACATCGGCGGAACGGCCCCCGTGGGCATGCCCGCCACGATACGCAAGCTGAACAACTATGAGTTTCAGCCCAACGTCTCTTTCTGCTTCGACGTCCAAAAAGACCTCCGCGGACGCTGGGGTGTCATGAGCGGAATCCATCTGGAGAACAAGGGAATGGAAACGGACGCCAGCGTGAAGAACTATCATATCACCATCAAACAGGGCGGCGACTCCATGGAAGGCTTCTTCACCGGCCATAACGTCGCAAAGGTGGAGGAATGGCTCATCACCGTGCCCGTCATGGCGACCTGTCGCGTGGGCAGCGGTGTCACGCTGAAGCTCGGCCCCTATCTCTCCTACGTGCTGACACGCAAGTTCGAGGGTTATGTCTACGACGGCTATCTGCGCCACAACACGCCCACCGGGCCGAAGATAGAGTTCGGCACCGGCGACGACGAGCGCGGAACGTTCGACTTCTCCAACGAGATGCGCCGCTGGCAGCTGGGCATCGACTTCGGTGCCGACTGGTACTTCAGCCGCCGCTGGGGCGTATACGCCGACATAACATGGGGCCTCACCGGCATTCACAAGAGCGACTTCAAGACCATCGAGCAGACCCTCTACCCTATCTACGGCACGCTCGGCGTCACATACAAGCTGAAATGACCGTGAACCGCGGCATCCGACACGCATGTATGGCAGTGGCATACGTGAGGGAAGACGGCACGGCGTAGACATATAAACCAATTTATAATCACTCATAAAAAAGAAAGGAAGCTTATGAAGAAACTTTTTACGCTTATCGCTATGCTCGCCGGAACAGCGGCAGCCATGGCAACAGACTACACCGACAAGCTGGTCGTGACAATTGACGGCACCTACACCCCGGCTACTGACAACGTCATCAGCGTCGAGGAACAGGCCGACGGTACATACAATCTTCAACTGAAGAACTTCATGCTCAAGTTCAGTGAGGAAGACGTGATGCCCGTGGGAACCATCAATGTGACAAACGTCAAAAAAACTAAGAGCGGCGCGTCAACTCTGCTGACCTCAAGCCAGGATATCCTTATCGAGGCCGGCGATATTCCCGGATATGAGGAAGCATGGATTGGTCCGAGTATCAGTGCCATAAGTCCCGTGCCCGTGAACGTCAATGCCGACATGAAGGACGGTCATCTCTACGCCCTGATAACCATCAATTTCATGGGAATGAACATTGAGGTTACTTTCGGCGATGTCTATCAAATCTGTAACTCAGGCTTTGAGTATTTCCACACGGCAACGGTTTATAGTCCCGATGGAGAGAACAGTGCCACCAGTGACGAGCCGAACAACTGGCACTCGTTCATGAGCGCATCCGGTAATCCGGCGTTCGTTTATCTCGCAGGATACACCCCGCACACATTCAAGAGCGATGTCACATGTCCCGGAAGCAAAGGTAGCAGCAGTGTTTTGCTGACTTCTTCTGACATGGGCTTTTTCGGTGTGGCCAACGGGACCCTTACTACGGGACGTATAAATACGGGTAGTGTGACGGCGGCGGACCTTGCCAATCATGCGTGGAACGATATGAGCCAGACGGATGTCGATGCCAACGGTGACCCCTTCTTTGCTGCCATGCATGGCTGTCCGGACTCATTGGTGGTATGGGTGAAGTTCACTCAGGGCACGCCCAGCGCCGAATTCCCTTACGCCACGGTAAGTGCAGTGATAAATGACGGTACTTACTATCAGGATCCGGAAGACAAGGAGTACACCAACGTGCTGGCCAAGGCTGCCAATGCGCAGATAGAGAGCAACGATGGAGCTTGGCAGAGACTGGCCATACCGTTTGATTATGATACATATAAGGCAAACAATGTGGAAGGCAAGGCCATTCTCGTTACTATGTCCACCAATGCAACACCGGGCAAGGGCAGTACGGACGAACTCTATGTCGACGACATGGAGATGATCTATAACTACTCTGCTACGGCCATCAGCGTCAAGGGTACGCCCATCGAAGGCTTTGGTAAGGCAGAAGACAACACCTACGAGGTTCTCATCAACGGAGAAAGCGCTGATGTCAGCGCCGACGACATCGTGGTTGAGACCGACGGTAAGGGCGCGCGCGTGCTGATCGAGACAGTTGATGTTGACCTGATTGGCGGCGGAAGCGACGTGACAATCACCGTTCTGTCGGACGACTTGAAGAACAGCAACACCTACGTCGTCAAGACCCGCAACTCCAACCTTTCAGGAATCAACAACGCTTCTGTCAATGCCGGAGGCAAGGCTGAGGTGAAAGCGTTCTACAACATGAACGGCCAGATGGTGAAATCTCCGCTCAAGGGCGGTGTCTATGTCGTGAAGTACACCAACGGAAAGACAGAAAAGGTTACGCTGAAATAATAAGCAGATAATATAATCTGTTTATATTTAGAACATATAGACACGGAAACATAGAGGATTATATAACTCTGTGTTTCCGTGTCTTTGTTTTCGTAAGAATTCAGTCAGGTTCTTTTAAACCTGTATGGACAATTGCGTCACTAACAATTCATACATTATAATCATTCAACAGCTTTATGATGCTGGACGCTTCCTCGTCGGTGAGCACCTGATTGCACGGTATGCTCAGCTCCTCGCGGTGGATGCGCTCGGTGATGGGCAGCGAAAGGTTGTGCCACGAGGCGTAGCACTCCTGCTTGTGCGGCGGTATGGGATAGTGGATGACGGTCTGGACGCCGTTGTCTGCGAGATAACGCTGCAGCTCGTCGCGGCGTGGCGTTAGGACAGGGAAGATGTGAAACACGCTATGCCGCCAGTAGTCACGGGACGGCAGTGTCAGCAACGGGTTGCGGATCTCCTCTATATATCGCAGGGCGATGCGGCGGCGCTCGGCGTTGTCCTCGTCAAGATAGCGCAGACGGACACTGAGCACAGCGGCCTGTATCTCGTCCATTCGGCTGTTACGCCCGCG
>USFX01000168.1 GCA_900553965.1 uncultured Prevotella sp. | reverse complement strand
GTCATCGGCCACCACTCCCACACGGCTCAGGACGTTGAAGTCTACCGCGGCCGTCCCGTCTTCTACAGCCTCGGCAATTTCATCTTCGACCTCGACCGTCCGCTCAACCGCCGTGCCGTCGTCGCCCGTCTGACCATAGCGTCCGACTCCCTCTGCTTCGCCGCCATACCGATAGAAATCAGCCGCTGCCGGCCGAAGGTGGCGGAAGACTGACAACGGAAAGCCGCAGAAGGCATGACGGCAGACCATTCTGACGGAAGCTCTTCGCAGGAGCTGCAATAAAATGAGCCTCCCGTTCGCTCTTTTTCAATTATTATGCGTACCTTTGCATCATTATTCATGTTTCAGAATGTATAAAACATATTATTCATAACTCACTTATGGAACAGACACTTCTTATATATAACACGCTCAGCCGCCGCAAGGAGGCCTTCGAGCCGCTCCATGCCCCGAACGTGGGCATGTACGTCTGCGGACCGACCGTCTACGGCGATCCCCATCTGGGACATGCCCGTCCCGCCATCACGTTCGACCTCGTCTTCCGCTACCTGCGCCATCTGGGATATAAGGTGCGCTACGTGCGCAACATCACCGATGTAGGCCATCTGGAACATGACGCCGACGACGGCGACGACAAGATCGCGAAGAAGGCGCGTCTGGAGCAGCTCGAACCGATGGAGATTGCCCAATACTACACCAACCGCTACCACGAAGCCATGGAAGCGCTCGGCGTACTGCCCCCGAGCATCGAACCCCACGCCACGGGACACATCATCGAGCAGCAGCAGCTCGTCCAGAAGATACTCGACAACGGCTATGCCTATGAGAGCAACGGTTCCATCTATTTTGACATAGAGAAGTACAACCGCGACCATAAGTACGGCGTACTGTCCGGCCGCAATCTCGACGACGTCATCAACGCCAGCCGTGAGTTGGACGGAGTGGGCGAGAAGCGCAATCAGGTTGACTTCGCACTGTGGAAAAAGGCGCAGCCAGAGCACATCATGCGCTGGCCCAGTCCGTGGAGCGACGGCTTCCCCGGATGGCACTGCGAGTGTACGGCAATGGGCCGGAAGTATCTCGGCGACCACTTCGACATCCACGGAGGCGGAATGGATCTCGTCTTCCCGCATCACGAGTGTGAGATAGCACAGGCCGTGGCCAGCCAGGGCGACCAGATGGTTCGCTACTGGATGCACAACAACATGATAACCATCAACGGACAGAAGATGGGAAAGAGCCTCGGCAATTTCATCACGCTGGAACAGTTCTTCACCGGCAGCCACCCGTCGCTCGAACAGGCCTACAGCCCCATGACCATACGATTCTTCATCCTTTCGGCCCACTACCGCGGAACGGTAGACTTCTCCAACGACGCCCTCAAGGCCAGCGAGAAGGGACTGGAGCGCCTGATGAACGGCATCAGCGACTTGGAGCGCATCACCGTGTCGGACAAGTGCGACCCGCAGACGGAAAAAGTCGTGAAGGAGCTGCGCCAGAAGTGCTACGACGCCATGAACGACGACTTTGCCACTCCGCAGGTCATCAGCCATCTCTTCGAGGCTTGCGGCGTCGTCAACCGCCTCATCGACCACAAGGCCACCATCTGCGCCGACTGTCTGAAGGAACTCGGCGAGACGATGCGCCTCTTCGCCTTCGACCTGCTCGGACTGAAAGAGGAGAAGAGCGGTTCGTCCGGCGCACGCGAGGAAGCCTACGGAAAGGTGGTCGACATGGTGCTCGACCTGCGTGCCAAGGCCCGCGCGGCCAAGGATTGGGCTACGTGCGACCAGATACGCGATGCCTTAAAGGACGCCGGCTTCGAGGTGAAGGACACCAAGGATGGCGTGGCATGGAGGCTCAACAGATAACCCCCGGCGAACTCTTCGACCGCTGCTTCGAGGTGGCTACGGCCACTTCGGGCGGCGCTGAATATGCCGTGTCACGCAACCGGTTGCTTCATGAGACGCTGTTGCTGGCTTGCGAAGCGGCTACGGAAGGCGGACGGACGGGCTTCGGCAATCTTTTTTCACAGGTGGACCATCTCTGCCGGCGCTACGGCGTGGCGGAACGGGACCGGCGCGAGATACAGCTCATGCGCCGCCACTCCAACCGCAAGGACGAGCTGAGCCACAGCGAGCTGATGTATGACGTCCGCGCCCTCACGATATTCATTTCCGCCGTATTGGCCGCCGACGTGCCACCGCGGCTCACCCGCATCCTTCCCCGCACGGGCCGGCCGGCCGACAGCAACGGAAGGATTGACATGCGGTACATCCGTTGCATCGTCAACAGGTGGGACGATGATTATATCTATGTCACCGCCGACCTCGAATCCGGCACCCACGCCATGCGCAGCAACTACGGACAGGCTGACCGCGGCACCGACATGGGCTATCTCCGGCAGCTGCTCCACGAGGGCATGCAGCTCAACCTGCTCGACTGTCACATCGAGGATGACATCGTCAGCCCTCAGCTCGTCGTCGTCGAACCGGACTTCCTCATCGACATCAGCTCCCTTGCCGCATGCTTCACCGACTACGGCCACCATCCGCTGGCATACACCATCAACCGCCTCCGCCAACGGGCGAACAGCCAGCCCATCCTTCTCGGTAACTTCGCGGGCCGTGCCCTCGACGGCATAATCAACAATCCACAGCATTTCAGCCTCAACGATACCATCATGGAGTCCTTCCGTGATGAAGCCCTGCAGTTCTGTACGTGCCCAAACTTCGCCCCCGCCGCGTTCAAGAGCGACGCCATCAGCCAAACGGAGAACATCCGTGAGGCCGTGGAAACGCTGTTCGGGAGCTACGGCGACACTCCCGCTGGCGCAGAATCAAGTCTGCATGAGCGCGGCGCAGGACCGTCTGAACGCGGCGCAGAGCCGTCGTTCGACATCGCCAAGGCCGTATTAGAACCGTCGTTTGTCTGCGAGCGGCTCGGACTGCAGGGTCGTGCCGACCTCATGACAACGGATTTCCGCCTGCTTGTTGAGCAGAAATCAGGCAAGGCGAAGGTTGCCGGACGGGGCGGGATGGCAAATACTTATAATGTAGAGAACGCCTCGTCGTCAAATGGCGGGAACGGCGGAATGGCCTATACGGAGGCTCACTATGTCCAGCTGCTGCTCTATTACGGCGTACTGCAACACAACTTCGGCTTCAGCCACCGCCATACGGACATGCGGCTGCTCTATTCCCGCTATCCGGCGCAGGACGGACTGATGACCGTCAGCTTCTACCGCACCCTCTTCGCCGAGGCCATCAAGCTGCGCAACCGCATCGTTGCCGGCGAATATCATATTGCGAACAACGGTTTCGGCAGTATTCTCAGCCGCCTTTCAGCCGAAACCATCAACGAGCGGCACCTCAACGGAACCTTCTTCAACAACTACATACGACCTCAGACCGAGGCCGTCACGGCACCGCTGCATGCCCTTCCGCCGCTGGAACGTGCATACTTCGAGCGTATGATGACCTTTGTCTACCGCGAACAGCTGGCCTCGCGCGTCGGTACGGGCAACAGTTCGTCCGGCTCTGTGGCCGACCTTTGGAACATGCCGCTGCATGAGAAGATTGAGACAGGGGCGATTTTGTTTGGGGAAGCCCCCCTTTCGTCCCCCCAAGGGGGGGATTGCCTGCGGCTTGAAACAGGGGAAGACACATATAATAATGATGGTGACATCATCTGTCTCCGCCTCATGCCTTACTCCTCACCCACATCAAGCCACGGGTCTTCCCCCCTTGGGGGGATAAGAGGGGGGCTCTCCCTTGAGGGGACAGGAGGGGGGCCAGCCTCCACCTTCCGCCGCGGCGACATGGTCTACCTCTACACCTACCGCGACACACCGGACATACGGCGGAGTCTGCTCTACAAGGCCACCATCGAAGAGATTGACACCGTCAGGGCCGTGATGCGGCTGAGCAATCCGCAGCGCAATCCGGAGATATTCAGCGGCCGGCGCTTTGCCATTGAACATGCGGCCGGCGACGTGGGAACGGTGAGCCACCTGCGCGGCCTCCATACGTTCATAACCGCTCCGGATCACCGCCGCCAGCTGCTTCTCGGACAGCGGCCGCCGATGACGGACACCACCGTCAGGCTCTCGCGGAGCTATCACCCGCATTACGACGACATAGTCCTTGAAGCCCGTCAGGCGCGCGACTACTATCTTCTCGTAGGCCCGCCGGGCACGGGCAAGACGTCGATGGCCCTGCGGTTCATGATCGAGGAGGAGCTGACGGCGCCCCAATCGTCCATCCTCCTGCTGTCCTACACCAACCGCGCCGTCGACGAGATATGCTCCATGCTGACCGAAGCCGCCATCCCGTTCCTGCGCATCGGCGGCGAGGCGTCCTGCGACCCGCGCTTCCGCGACAGCCTCCTGGAGGCCTCGCTCGGGGACAAGCCGCGGCTGGACACGATACAACGGCGCATCGCCGGGACGCGCGTCGTCGTCGGAACGACATCGACCATGCAGTCACGCCCGTTCATCTTCGGCCTCAAACACTTCTCCCTCGCCATCGTCGACGAGGCCTCACAGATTCTCGAACCGGCCGTAATAGGTCTTCTCGCGGCCCACGACGGCATGGGACGGTGTCACATCGGCCGCTTCATTCTCGTCGGCGACCACAAGCAGCTGCCCGCCGTCGTCCAGCAGTCGGAGGAGGACTCGCGCGTCGACGACCAGCAGCTTCACGCCATCGGCCTGACGGACTGCCGGCGGTCGCTTTTCGAGCGGCTCATCGACATCGAACGGCGCTCCGGCCGCCGCCACACCGTGGGCATACTGCGCCGCCACGGCCGCATGCACCCCGCCGTCGCCGCCTTTGCCTGCGAGATGTTCTACGCCGGCGAGCGGCTCATGCCCGTGCCGTGTCCCCATCAGGAAGAAGACACGCTGGGCTATGACCTGCCGTCGCGTGACGCCACGGACGACATGCTCAAGCGCCACCGCATGATGTTCATACCGTCGGCCCCGTGCCGCGACGAGTCGTCATCGGACAAGGTGAACATGAGCGAGGCCCGCATCGTGGCCGACCTCGTGGCCCGCATCCGCCGCTTCTACGGCGAACGGTTTGACGCCGAGCGCACCGTCGGCATCATCGTGCCCTACCGCAATCAGATCGCGGCCATACGCGGCGAGATATTCAAGGCCGGCGTGACCGAAGCCGACCGCATCTCCATAGACACCGTGGAGCGCTATCAGGGCAGCCAGCGCGACGTCATCATCTATTCATTCACCGTTCAGCGCCGCAGCCAGCTGGCCTTCCTGACGGCCAACTGCTTCACCGAAAACGGCCGCACGATAGACCGCAAGCTCAACGTCGCGCTCACGCGGGCTCGCCGCCAGATGATCATGACGGGCAACGTGGACGTGCTGAAGGAGAACGCGCTGTTCGCCGAACTGATAAGGAGATACCGGGTTATTAATATAGAAGCGAAGACTTGATTAAACGCAAAGACGCGAAGAAGCAAAGGATTATATCGCAAGAGAACAGACTTTGCGCTTTCGCGTCTTTGCGTTTACATTATATTATATAATAGAAAAGGAACAAAGACAGTATGAAGAAAGCGAAGGAAACGATACGGCTGGACCATCTGACGATAGGCTACAGGACGAACGGCAACAACGCCGCGGTGGTCACAGACATCTGCGCGGCCGTCCGCGAGGGTGAGCTGACGTGTCTGCTCGGGGCGAACGGCGTCGGCAAGAGCACGCTTCTGCGCACGATGGCGGCGTTCCAGCCACGGCTTTCCGGCCATATCTATGTCGCGGAGACGGAGCTGGACGACTACACCGACAGCCGGCTGGCCCGTACCATCGGCGTCGTACTGACCGACAAACCCGACGTCCACAACATGACCGTCCGTCAGAT
>USFX01000167.1 GCA_900553965.1 uncultured Prevotella sp. | reverse complement strand
CACCCTACGGTATGACCGTAATCGGTATTTTTATCGGCTTGATTTACGGCTGGAAGAACGCCGGCTACTACACGACAAACGACTTCGAGAGCTATGATGCCGCGACCAATACGTATAAATTGAAAGAGGGAGTGGCAGACTGCTCCATTCTCGGTGGCCGCATCGGCGTGCGTCCTGGTACGATGAAATTGCAGGACCTCAACAACGATGGAACTGTTGATGACAAGGATATCACCGTAATCGGCGACACCAACCCGTCATTCTCCGGCGGTTTCGGCTTTAACGCTACAATCTATGATTTCGATATTTCAGCCAACTTCACATATACCGTAGGCAACGATGTATATAATGCGACAAAGATTGCCAGCACGCAGAGATACCGCAGCGGTACATACCCCAACATGCTCGACATCATGAGTCCGTCAAACGCTTACTCTTATGTCAATCCTGAGAACGGAACGCTGCTCACGAGCCTCGAGGACCTCGCTTACTGGAATGAAGGTGGCAACGGTAAGGGCGCAAAGGCAATGTGGAGCCCGTTCTCCTGTGGCGATGCTGTCATTCTTCCGACAGAGTGGGCGATGGAAGACGCTTCGTTCCTCCGTCTGCAGAGTCTGACCGTCGGCTATACGCTGCCGCAGTCTCTGACCCGTAAGGCTTATATACAGCGTCTGCGTGTCTACGTGACAGCAACCAACCTCTTCTGTATAACAGGTTATGACGGCTACGACCCCGAAGTCAGCTCTTACGCTCGCAACAGCAAGTATTCAGGTTTGACCCCCGGCATTGACTATTCTTCTTATCCTAAGAGCCGTGCGTTCACATTCGGTATCAACGTTACTCTTTAATCAATAGAACGAAACTAATATTTTAAGAATATGAAATTCATTAATAAATATATAGCGGTAGCTACGTTCGGGGCTGTTTCACTCGCTTCGTGTAACGACACCTTGGACGTTGAATCACCGTCACAGATGGACGACCAGATGGTCTACTCGACAGTAGAAAATGCGACAAATGCCTTGAACGGTATCTATGTGTTGTTCTGTGAGGACCCGTTCACTTCGCGTATGTCAAATGTCTGGATGCAGAACACCGACGTCGAGGCCAGCGCTCCCTCAGCCGGACTCCCCGGCAACGACCGTCGTGCGGTCTGGTCTCTTCAGGGACCGGCCATAACGGGCTTCAATGATGTTTATGTAGCCTGGAACAACTGCTTGCAGGCTATCGACCGTGCCAATCAGGTCATTCAGGGCGTAGACAACAGTGACATCGGTTCTGACGCCGAAATGCAGCAAATCAAGGGTGAGGCAGTTTGTTTGAAGGCATACCGTTATCTGTTGATGTGCAACTTCTGGGGTGATGTTCCTTATTATGACAAGGCAGCCGTGTGGGGCGAGGAAATCGACAAGCCGCGCACAGACCGTAACATCATTTACAGCCGTGTGCTCCAGCAGCTCGTCGACATCGAGCCGTCAATGAAGTTCTCTGACGCCAATGTTGGTGGAATAGAGCGCATGAACCGCGATTTCGCCATGGGACTTATCGCACGTATAGCTCTGTTCCGCGCTGGTTATGGCAAGACAGCCGACGGACAGGTGAAGCGCGCCGACGAGTACCTCGACGTCAACGGCAATGCCGACCTGAGCGTAACATATACTGACAACAGTGGCAATCAGGTGACAGCTCGTACGTGCAATGACTACTATCAGATGGCAAAGAACTACTGCCAGAAGCTGATAAGCATGAAAGGCCGTACGCTCGGCGACTTCAAGACTGCTTTCGACAATGAGATGGCATATACCGTAGTAAACAACGCGGAAGTTCTTTATGAAGTCGCATTCGTGGAAAGCCGTGGCGGTGACGTGGGCTGGTGTATCGGTGTCGCCAATACCGGTTCTTGCTCCAACGGAACAACGACAGCTCAGGTCGGTCTGACTCCTACATATTATATGTCGTTTGCAGACAATGACCTTCGTCGCGACATCACCTGCGCCAAATATTCACACGCCAACGATACCATTGCCATCAACCGTGCCAACGCTATCGGCGTCGGCAAGTGGGACCGCGCTCTGGCAGCAAAGTCTCTCGGAAAGGAATCTTCCAAGGGAACAGGTATCAACTGGCCGCTCATGCGCTACTCCGACGTTCTACTTATGCTTGCCGAGGCAGAGAACGAGCTGAATGGTCCGACCGCTATCGCACGTGAAGCACTCACACAGGTGCGTGCAAGAGCTTTTAAGGGCAGCCCTACATACGATGCCGACGTTACGGCATACGTGAACGGTCTGACAGGATATGATGATTTCTTCAAGGCAATCGTCAATGAGCGTGCATGGGAGTTCGGTGGAGAAGGCCTGCGTCGTTTCGACCTCATCCGTTGGAATCTCTATGCCGAGAAGCTCGAGACAACAATGCGTCAGATGCTTTGCTGGGGTATTTCGACAAACGTAGATTTGATGAACCTTCCCGAGGTACAGTCACAATATCCCGATGCAGCCGATTATCTTGGTTGGGCCGACAAACTCTACTACAAGAAGACCGTTGCCAAGACAAACAAGATTATTGACGTCGAGTTCCTTAATGACAAGTACAGACTTGCCGATGCAGGTGAAAGTGCTGGCTATTGGTCTGTCAACTGGGGTTCCGATCTTCTCAAGAATGTAAGAACATACGAGTATCAGGGTGTGTCATATCCCGAATGCAAGAAGGAGACCGTTGAGGATTCCGAAGGCAACGTAACAATCAAGTATGTTCTCGGTGTAGCTCCGGTAACGAAGGAATTTACGATTAACGAAGGTGACGAGTCCGGCGTGACACGTGTAACGACATATTATGCCAGCGATTATGCCACACGTCTGTATCGTGGCTACAGCGACGGTGCCCTCACTTCTCCGACAAAGAGCGTTCCCTATCTCTTGCCTATCTGTATTACCACGCTTAATTCAAGCTCTGTCCTCAGTAACGACGGCTATGGCCTGAATGATTCGATGATGGGAGAGGGTAACAATGTTATTGTTGGAGTAATAAATCAGGAAAACTATTAATCCGTATAATAGATTACAAATATGAAAAAGATATTTAAATCAATATTATTGATAGCTGCGGTTGCAACCGGCATGACGACATTTACTGGCTGTAGTGATGACGACCTGTCCGGTCCCGACGGACTTTTCCGCCCGATTATTTCTGAAGACAACATCGAGCATGGTCTGACTGCAGACAAGATTCCCTACATGATAATCAAGTGGGACAACTACAATACAGCCAACAAGTATGTCGTCACGATCTCCGCCAATGACGGAAGCGACACTCGCACAATTGAGACGAGTGAGTTGAAGTGCCGTTTCGACAATCTTGGGTATGACAGAGAGTATAACATCGATATCAACTCTGCCAATACGACGAACGGATTGACATCGAAAGTGTTCTCTTTGACAACGACTTCTCTTGATTATCCGACTGCTCTCAAATCCATGCAGACGACCGACCTTATCGACGTTGCAGCCCGTCTGAAGTGGGACTTCTCCGATGATGTCGTCTACGACCGCATTGAAGTCATCAAGGACGAGACCGATGAGATTGTCGATGAGATTATTTTTGAGAAAGACGAAGCCGGCAATTATACCGAGAAAGCTCAGGAGATGATTGACGCCAAGGAGACAATCATCCGTGGTCTTGAACCGAAGACAGCCTATCGCGCCGTCGCTTATCTTGGTGACGAGTACAAAGGAAAGGTGCGTTTCTCCACAGTCGCTTCTGAAAGCTATGAGGGTGAGGTTGTCGATCTCCGTGGACTCGACGAGTCAGAGAGCTACAAGTGGTTCAAGAGATCTGTCACTGACTACACCAATTCCATCGACTCCGTGATTCAGGCTCATCCCGATGCCGACATTACATTCGTATTGGAAGGTGGTACTTTGTATAAGTTGGAGACACTCGCCATTCCTGCCACGACGGGCAAGCTGACATTTGTAACAGGTCTGACGCTTGCAGGAAATGCAGAATTCGACGTGACCGGTAATTTCACAGTTGTTGCAGGTGAGAAAGTCGGTGGTTTCCACTTCGAGCGTCTGAATTTCTATGGTCCTATGCCCGATGAGGGTGATAACAACTATGGTGGCAAGTATCTCTTCAATATTGGTAATTCCGGCGCAGCCATCGGCTCCGTTACGTTGAAGGATTGCAATATCAAGTGGAAGCGTGGTGTCATCCGTATCCAGACCAGTGCATCTATTGAGAATGTTGATATTGACGGTTGTTTCTGCGACTCCATCGGTGGTTACGGTATTGTTAATGCCGACAATGCAAATGCCGAAATTAACAACATCAAGGTCAGCAATAGTACGTTCTCTACATGTCAGGTTCTCTTCACCGGAACAAAAGGCAAGGATCCGAAAGAAGTGAGCGTCAATCATTGTACGTTCTGGAGATGCAGTGCCGACAAGAAGTATGTCGTAGACTACAAGGGCCGCAAGGTCTCCAAATTTGAGGTTAAGGACTGTCTGTTCGGCCCGACATTCGGAGCGACCGGTCTTGAGTTCTATACGGGCGATGCAGTGCCTAACGTAGACGGACTCTGTTTCACGAGCGATGTTCTTTGGCGTATAAATTCGGAAGAAGATCCGACTCCCAAGGCTCAGGTTGATGGAACGACATTGTCGACTGACGCCGCCGGAACATTCAAGGACGCCGCTAACGATGACTTCACAGTCATCAGTGGTGACCTTGGCGGAGCCAGCAAGCCGACTCCCGGCGATCCCCGCTGGTATTGACACTATCGGACATAACGTCTGATAATGACATGAGCAATAAGGTACTTCCCCATGGAAATATGGGAGGTACCTTTTCTTTTTTTCTTTTTGGCAAATATCATTTCGTCTTTGTTTATTCTTATCTTTTTCGTTTCAGAAGTCCTTAAAGTATTTTATTCCGGCGTCGTATGTTATCTTTATGCTACAAAAACTGGCGTAACCATCAAAAAAATACGTGATTAGCATCAAAAATTAATCATATATATAATAATTTATCGCTACCTTTGCAGAAGATAGGTAGACCTCAGCAATTTCAGGCGAGTATGATTGCTTTCGGTTTGACTATTTTTGCGATGTCGCATGTTGCCGTTAATGGCCTTGTCGAACTCCCTGTAGTCTGTCAGATAAAAATACGGGAGGCTTCGGGCTTTCATAATGCGGCAAGGAAGTATTGGATGGCGAAGTCAAAGAATAAAACAATAAACGACAAACAAAATAACGATTATGAAACTCAAAGGAAAAATCGCAGCGGGCGCAGTTGCGCTCATGCTCTCCTCGGCCGGCGTTCCGGCTATGGCTCAGGACGCTCAGGAGAAGACACCGGCCTTTCCCGGTGCCGAAGGTTTCGGACGCTACGTGACCGGAGGACGTGGCGGCGCGGTATATCATGTGACCAACCTTAACGATTCCGGCGCGGGTTCCCTGCGTTGGGCTCTCGGCCAGAAGGGAACGAAGACTATTGTCTTCGACGTTTCGGGAACAATCCATCTTGAGTCGGCGCTCAATATTCCCGGAAGTACCACCATTGCCGGCCAGACAGCTCCCGGCGGCGGTATATGTCTGGCAGACTATCCCGTGTCGATCAAGGGCAGCAATGTCATCGTGCGCTACATGCGCTTCCGCCTCGGAAACAAACATGTCCTTAAGGACGGTGCCGACGGATGGGACGGCTTCGGCGGCTTCGACACCAGCGACATCATGATAGACCACTGTTCCATGAGCTGGAGCATTGACGAATGCTGCTCCGTGCTTGGCAACAGGAATACCACACTTCAGTGGAGTCTCGTGGCTCAGAGCCTTGTCAACTCCGGCCATACCAAGGGCGCCCATGGATATGGCGGTAACTGGGGTGGCTCCGGTGCGTCGTTCCACCACAACCTGCTTGTCCATCACGGCAGCCGTACCCCCCGCC
>USFX01000166.1 GCA_900553965.1 uncultured Prevotella sp. | reverse complement strand
TATGAGTTTTTTTTGCTAATTTTGGCATTGCAATTTAATATTTAAAAACTTGAAATATCAATTAATATCAATATTCCTCATATTGGCATCTTCCTTGGCTTCCGCCCAGAAGATAACGTTGGGCTCATGCACGACGAAGGATGGCGGCGAATATAAGGGCGAGATGGTGGGAGGAAAACCACAGGGTAAAGGAAAGGCCGTGTACAAGAACGGCAACTGGTATGAAGGAAATTATGTGAAGGGAAAGCGTCAGGGCTTCGGTGTATATACGTTCTCTGACGGCGAGAAGTATGAAGGCCAGTGGTTTCAGGATCAGCAGCATGGTCAGGGAACGTACTATTTTGCCAACAATAATAAATATGTGGGACTGTGGTTCCGTGACTATCAGCAGGGCCATGGCGTGATGTATTATTATAATGGTGACAAGTACGACGGCGAATGGAAACAGGACCACCGCAACGGTAAGGGGACATATACCTTTGCCGGAGGGGCGTATTATAAAGGAGAGTGGCTTGACGACAAGAAGAACGGCCGCGGCTTTTTCGACTGGGGTGACGGTTCGACGTATGATGGCCAGTGGGAGAACAACCAGCGGTCAGGCCGTGGAACGTTCAAATATGCCGACGGTGACACTTATACAGGCCAGTGGAAGAACGACATACAGAACGGTAAGGGCATCTACAAGTTCAAGAACGGCGATGTCTACGAAGGCGATTACGTTCAGGGCGAACGTACCGGAATGGGCATTTTCCGGTATGCCAACGGTGACAGATATACGGGTCAGTTCCTCGAAGGCGAAAAGCAGGGTCAGGGAACGCTCGTCTGGAAAAACGGAAACACGTATGTCGGCCAGTGGAAGGCAGACCGGCTCGACGGTCAGGGCAAGCTGACGATGAAGAACGGCGACGTCTATGAGGGTCACTTCAAGGCCGGAAAGAAAGACGGGCAGGGCATCGAACGCTATGCCGACGGCCGGAAATTCAAAGGCTCGTTCAAGGATGACAAGCGCAACGGCCCGGCCATAGAGGAAGACAAGGACGGAAACCGTTTTGAAGGCTCATACGCGGACGACCGTCGTGACGGTCGGTTTGTGGAGAAAGACCGCAACGGAAATGTCACGGCACAGGGTATGTACACCCGCGGACGCCGTCAGGTTGACAAATGATGCGGCCTGAGCATCGGTAATAAACGAAAAATCAATTAACGAACAGAATATATTAACATTTAATCTATTATTTATTATGGTAATCGACACACTTGACAATTTGAGCAAATACGAGTCTCTGAATCCGTTGTTTAAGGATGTAGTTGAATTTCTCAAGAACAATGACCTCAACACTCTTGAGGAAGGCAAGCATCAGATTAAAGGCGGAGACCTCTTCCTTAACATAACCACGGCCAAGGGCAAGACCCCGGAAGAGGCTGTCATGGAGACCCACAACAAGATGATTGACATTCAGATTCCGCTGTCGGTGTCTGAGACCTACGGATATTCACCGGCATGCACGCTGCCCGTCGCTGAATATAACGAGGAGAAGGACATCACGAAGATTCCCGATGTCGTTGCCGACTGCTACGTGACTTGCCGTCCCGGCATGTTCGCCATCTTCTTCCCGCAGGACGGACATGCTCCGTGTATTTCGGAAGAGCCAGCCATCAAAAAGGCTATATTCAAGGTTTTAGCATAAAGACATCGGCTTATGGTTGAGAAGAAACCGGGCACCAAGACTCAGACAAGAGCCAAGGCGCCATGCAGGAGGGCATGCAGGAAAGAACCTCAGCACATCGGACTCGTTCGGAACGACTCCTGGCTGGAGCCGTTTGAGGACGCCATCAAGGGACGTCACGAACATGCCGTGTGGAAAATCGGCCAGCTGACACGCAACGGCAGGAAGACTCTGTCGGACTTTGCCGACGGCCATCTCTATTTCGGACTTCACAAGACAGCCCGCGGATGGGTTTTCCGCGAGTGGGCGCCGAACGCCACCGAGATCTATCTCATCGGCGATTTCAACGGCTGGCAGGAGAATCCGAAATATCGCATGAAGCGCATCGAGGGCACCGGAAACTGGGAACTGAAACTCAGCGAGAAGGCTCTGAAGCACGGTGACCTCTATAAGATGAAGGTGAAATGGAACGGCGGTGAGGGAGAGCGCATTCCGGCATGGTGCCGCCGGGTCGTTCAGGACGAGGTCACGAAGATTTTCTCTGCACAGGTCTGGAACCCCGAACAGCCATACGTCTTCAAGAAAAAGAAGTTCAAGCCGTCAAAGTCACCGCTGCTGATATACGAATGCCATGTCGGAATGTCTCAGGACGCCGAGAAGGTGGGTTCGTATAAGGAGTTCACGGAAAATATCCTGCCGCGCGTGATTGCCGACGGATACAACTGCATACAGGTGATGGCCATTCAGGAGCATCCTTATTACGGTTCGTTCGGCTATCATGTGAGCTCGTTCTTCGCTCCGTCAAGCCGTTTCGGAACGCCCGAGGAACTGAAGGAGCTGATTGATACGGCACACAAGAACGGCATCGCCGTCATCATGGACATCGTCCATTCCCACGCCGTGAAGAATGAGGTCGAGGGACTCGGAAATCTTGCCGGCGACCCGAACCAGTTCTTCTATCCCGGCGGCCGCCACGAACATCCGGCATGGGACAGCCTGTGCTTTGACTACGGCAAGGATGAAGTGCTCCATTTCCTGTTGTCCAACTGCAAGTATTGGCTTGAAGAATATCACTTCGACGGTTTCCGCTTCGACGGTGTGACCTCAATGCTCTATTACAGCCACGGACTTGGTGAGGCGTTCTGTGGTTACGCCGACTACTTCAACGGCCGCGAGGACGACAACGCGATTTGCTATCTGACGCTGGCCAACAAGCTTATTCATGAGGTCAACCCCAACGCGATAACCATTGCCGAGGAGGTCAGCGGCATGCCGGGACTGGCGGCTAAGTTTGAGGATGGCGGATACGGCTTCGACTACCGCATGGCCATGAATATTCCCGACTATTGGATAAAGACCATAAAGGAGCTCCGTGACGAGGACTGGAAGCCCAGCTCCATCTTCTGGGAGGTCAAGAACCGACGTCCGGACGAGAAGACCATCAGCTATTGCGAGAGCCACGATCAGGCACTGGTGGGCGACAAGACCATTATCTTCCGTCTTATCGACGCCGATATGTACTGGCATTTCAAGAAGGGTGACGAGAATGATGTCGCCAACCGCGGCATTGCTCTCCACAAGATGATACGTCTGGTGACGGCTGCGGCCATCAACGGCGGCTATCTCAACTTCATGGGCAATGAGTTCGGACATCCCGAATGGATTGACTTCCCGCGCGAAGGCAACGGATGGAGCCACAAGTACGCCCGCCGTCAGTGGAATCTGGTGGACAACAAGGAGCTGGACTACCATTATCTGGGTGATTTCGACCGTGCGATGTTGTCTGTCATGAAGAGCATCCGGAACTTCCAAGACAAGCCGGTGCAGGAGATATGGCACAACGACGGCGACCAGATTCTGGCGTTCACGCGCGGCGATCTGCTGTTCGTCTTCAACTTCAATCCGACAAAGTCGTTCACGGACTACGGCTTCCTCGTTCCCACGGGGTCGTATGACGTCGTCCTGAACACTGATGCCAAGGAGTTCGGCGGAAACGGCCTGGCCGATGACAGCATGACGCACGTCACGAACTATGATCCGCTTTACGTAGGAGACCACAAGGAATGGCTGAAACTGTACGTTCCGGCACGCTCCGCTGTAGTACTGAAGAAAAACTGATAACCCGGTAGGGATGGCTCCGACGTAAAGTCGGGGCCGTTGCCTATGCAAACAATGAATATAAAGAGGATTCACATACTCTTTTATTATGAATTTCAACAATCCGAATACCAAGAATAGCACAGCCGTCATCAGGGCGGTCTGTGCTATTATTTTCTGTATATTCACGTTCGTCTATCTCTATTTCTATCAGGCGGATGTGCTCGCCGTGGGGCAGCATGTGCTGAGTGGAGGCGCCACTCACTATGACAGAATGATAGGGTGCGTGATCATAACGTTCTCCTTGCTGTTGCTTCAGATAGGTGTCTACGTGCTTTTCCGGCTTGACAAACACTGTCACGCCCTCACTTATTTCCCTTCTTTGCTGCTCCTGACGGTCATAACCGATGTCAGTCAGGACATAGACCGGGGCTTCAGCTTCGGCGCATGGCTGTGGATTTTCCCTCTGCTATTGCTGCTTTGGGGTGGACTGAGCGTATTCGTGCGCAACTATCAGATGTATTCCAGAGCCTCTTCTTACGGGATTTTCTCACGGGCGATGTGGTCGAACATGTCCATCATGACGCTGCAGTTCCTCTTCACGGGGCTTGCGAGCAACGGCAATGCCGTGTTCCACTATCGCATGAGGGCCGAGAAATGTCTGTTGGAGGGCAACTACGGCGAGGCGCTTGCCGTCGGAATGAAGTCGCTAGAGACGGATGACAATCTCACGATGATACGCGTCTATGCCCTTGCACGTAAGGGGATGCTCGGCGAAAAGCTGTTCACCTATCCGGTGGAGGGCACGAGCGACGACATGCTGCCGTATTCAGGTGACGCCCGTTGCATGATGTATCCGAACGACAGCATCTACAGATTCATCGGCGCAAAACCCAGTGGCCGCTTCAAAGCCATTCCCTATATGAAGGCGCTGCTGCGGCTCGGAATGGCGACACCGGCCGTGAAGGACTATATCCTTTGCGGTTATCTGATTGACAGAGACCTTGATTCCTTCGCACACGCACTGCCCAAATTCTATGAAGTGGACGATAAATTGCCGAAACACTACCGCGAGGCTTTGACCCTATACACTCATCTGAGGTCAAAACCATACATAATATACCACAACTCCGTCATGGACACCGATTTCTCAGACCTTCAGGCACTGGAAAGGAAGTATAAGACGGAGGCGGCACGCAGCGTTGCGGTCAACGAGATGTATGCCGGGACATACTGGTGGTATTACATGTATGCTAAGAGTCAGGCCCGCACATCACCCGGCTACCATTAATGAAATGGCGGAATAAGCCAAGTATATATGATGTACGCGCGTACATTAATATAATATAAGTTCCGGTAATCATAAGACAGAGGACGCAGATTATATAAAACGCAAAGGACGCAAAGACGCAAAGCATTTGTCAGTGGCCGTTGTACCACCCAACAAAACTTTGCGTCTTTGCGTCCTTTGCGTTTTATATATCCCTTGCGTATGTTCCGGACTACTTTCCTTCTATCTTTTTCAGCATCGCATTTGCGGCGAGATAGGCCCGGCGCCAGTCAGTGTCGAGCGAAAAGCGCGTCAGACAGTCGTCGTTGACATAATAGCCGAGCGTCAGTTCGTTGTCAGGGTCATTGAAGAGAGAATTTGAATAGGAGGCATCCATGAACGCCTTCAGTATCTTCACCTGCTGAGCCTGCGGCATCGTCCGGTATTCAAGCACCTTCTTGAGATACAGACTGACGAAGTTGTTCATGGCAAGTGCCTGTTTGTCAAGGAACGTCGCCGTCGAGTCCGGCATCTGCTCACGCATCTTTATCAGCATATAGTCCAAAGCGTCCACCTTAAAGCGGTTTATCTGCTTGACCACGTCGTTGACCAGCGGGTCACCGATCTGCTCCGTTGCCTTTGACCTGATTTCGGTGTAGACATCCTGTGCGGCAATGTCGGCAAACGTCAGGAACGCCAACATCATTGAAACAAAAATCTTTTTCATATTTTCCTATATTATTATATATGATATGTTAAACTCTTCTGTACGTTAACCGGCGAATCAGATATGACGTATCAGATTCTTCCGGTGGGTTATGCACGACGGCAGCTCCTCCTCATAGTGGGTCACCATAATCATCGTCTTGTCTTTGCGATGGCAGAAAGCCTCAATAATCTTCTTTACCCGACGACGGTTGTAAGTATCCAGACCGTGAAGCGGTTCATCCAGAATCAGCAGCTCCGGGTCCTTCACAA
>USFX01000165.1 GCA_900553965.1 uncultured Prevotella sp. | reverse complement strand
CAGCCGTTACGTTGAGATACATGAGGTCCATGCCGTCGGCCGTCCACTTGGTGGTCTCCGGTTCTATGCGCAGTGCGACGGCCCGGCCAGACGTCTCGATGCGGTGGCGTGCCGTCTCACGTCCGTCGGCGTCGCGGGCGATGGCCTCGATGGAGCCGCCGTCATTGTAAGGCACGTCTTTCCAAAGGATTGTGTTGCGCTGCGACTTGTCCTTGACGGTCGTGTCGTTTATCTGCGTGCCGAAGCTCTTGCCGTTGACGACGAGCTCGACCGACCGCGAGTTGGTGTACGTCACGACGTCCTGCGTCGTTCCCGCTGCAAAATTCCAGTGGTCGAGGATGGCCGGACGGCCCACGATGACATCGTTCCAGCTGACGCTCTCGCCACCCTTGCGGTCTATCACGCCGATGCGCACCAGCGGTTCGTCAGCCTTGAAGGCCGAGCGCACGAGGTAAGCCTGAGGGTAGGGGCGCATGGTGTGGTTGAAGAACGAATAGTTCCAACCCTTCTTCGGCCAGGCGTTCGACTCGCCCCAATATTCCACGGCACCCCAGTAGGCCATGCCGACGCTGCTCTTGTGGTCCATGTTGTAGTAGGCTTCGAGCATGTTGGACGTCTCGGCCTCGCTCTGGAAGATAATCAGATGGGGCGCATGTTTCTTATATGCCGCATACTTGTCCGACTGATAGTTGAACGAGGCGATCTCGGTGGCGCAGCTCAGTTCCGGCGGTACGAGATAACTGTTGAAGTCCTTGTCACGCTTGGCTATCGCTCCGGCCCGCGCGGGAAACATCGCCACCGTGGTCTTTCGGGTGTTGTCGAAGCGCTTGACCAGCTCGTCGAATATCCTGTATGTGGTCACGCCCCAGTCGTTCAGTCCGCCGAAGCCCGCCCAGTTTTCACGTATCTGTAGCTCGTTGCCGAGGCTCCACATTATGACGCTCGGTCGGTTGCGGTCGCGTTTTATCCATTCGGGGATGAGCCGGTACCACAGATTGGTGAACGGCTGACGTCCGCCCCAGTAGTCGCCGTCGCTCCACTTGTCTATCAGCTCGTCGACAATGATCATTCCGACGCGGTCGGCAATTCTCGCGAAGCTGTCACTATATGGGTTGTGCGAGCAGCGTATCGTGTTATATCCGAACTCCTTCAGCCGTAGCATCATGCGCTCGATGGCCCGGTCGTAGGCCGCGGCGCCGAGCGCTCCGAGGTCGTGATGGCCGGAGTTGCCCTTAAGAAAGAGTTTTTCGCCGTTGAGACGGAAGCCGAAGTCGGGCGAGAACTCCAGTTTGCGTATGCCGAAGGTCTCTCTGAGGCTGTCGACAACCATGCCATTGGCCGAAACGACCACCTCGGCACTATATAGATAAGGCGTGTCGGGAGACCACAACGACGGCTTGCCGATGGTGATTTCAGGCAATGCGACCTCCGTGACTGACTGATGTGTGTGGCCGGGCATGCCGCTCTCGGCCGT
This sequence comes from uncultured Prevotella sp., assembly GCA_900553965.1. Taxonomy (GTDB): domain Bacteria; phylum Bacteroidota; class Bacteroidia; order Bacteroidales; family Bacteroidaceae; genus Prevotella. Next base: position 4,545 of record USFX01000165.1, on the reverse strand, counting down.
TCCCATCACCTTTCCGGCGGCGTCGCGCAGCCGCGTGCGGATGGTGACGTCGTTCTTCTGCCAGCCCTCTACTTCCACCTGTACTCTGACCGTGGCGCGGTCGCGGCTCACTTCGGGCGTGGATATGAACACACCGTGACGGGCGATGTGCGTCGGGTTGGTCACTTTCAGCCGGACGTCACGGAAGAGTCCGCCTCCGGTGTACCAGCGCGAACCTTTCTTCGGTCCTGTCGAGGCATAGACGGCCACGACGTTGTCGGCGTCATAACGCAGATGTTTTGTCACGTCGGCCTCTAATCCGACATAGCCGTAGTCGGTCGACGCCACCTTGTGACCGTTGATATAGACATCACCATAGTAGATTATGCCTCCGAAGTCGAGCGACACGCGCATGCCCTGCCAAAGCGAGTCGGCACGGAATGTCTTCCGATACCATCCCTCGCACATCGGCTTGAAGCCGCGCGCGCCTCCGCCGTCTTTTGTCCAAGGCTGCTCGAACTGGAAGTCGTGGGGCAGGTCGAGCGTGCGCCACGAGCTGTCGTCGAGCGCGGGAGATGCAAAATCGGTGTTCTTGTTTTCCTTGGTGACGAGACAGAACTTCCATCCGAAATTGAACAGCGTGTTCTGTTGTGCGGCAAACTCGGCCAGCGGGCGGTTGCCCTTCCGTGTCTCTTCCTTTACGTTCTGATACTGTGCCTTTGCGGGCATGAGGCTGCCGGCATAAAGAGCCATGACGAACGCCGTGGCGTATGGCAGCAGATGTCGTTTGATGTAGTGTAGCATTACGTGTTATTTTAGGTTGTTATTTGCGGTTGATTGTGCCGTGAGCATGTCCATGGATGGACGGCCGATAGGCTTGTCGTTTGCAAAGATAGTGCATAAAAGCACTAAAAATCGGTGTTTTTGTACGGAAATCGGTGTTTTTGTACGGAATTGGGGATTTCGTAGTGTTGTTATGGGGCAGTCATGGTTGTTCGGAAGATAACTTCATGCAGTAGCGGATTTGCAATCATGGGTGTTCTGAAAAGAATGGAAGGGACTTGTAGAGACGTCACACCGTGGCGTCTCACTGTCCACGGTGTTGTGTCAGGGGTAACAAAATGGTTAATGCCACTATTTTATACCTCCGGTACACTCTTTCTGTCAGCATCGTTGCATGGGAGACGCCACGGTGTGACGTCTCTACAAGTCCTTTCCATTATTTTCCGAACACTCGTGATTTACAATCCGCTACAACGTGAATCCGCTACAGCGTGAATAAAATAAGGGGAGACAAGGGACAACGCGCTTTTGCTGATGTTGCAAGACACGTGTCCCTCGTCTCCCCTTACCTTATTCTGTCTTCTTCCGTCTCCTATTCTTCTGCGGAGAAGTCTTCCTTCCCTACTCCGCACAATGGGCAAACCCAGTCTTCGGGCAGGTCTTCAAATGCTGTTCCGGGGTTAATACCGTTCTCGGGGTCTCCTTTTGCCGGATCGTAAACGTATCCGCAAACGTCACAAATGTACTTTTTCATAATTCAAAGATTTAAATAATTAATAATGTGGTTATCAATGAAAGCCCTTTTTCGGGGCGTTTTCTTTCTATTGTCATGCCCAATCACGTGGGTGAAGTGCGGACTCCTACCCTATTCCGCTGCCTTTCCTGCCTTCTTGAGCACCGCCGCCACCTTTCCGGCAATCTGTTCCGGAGTGATTGACGTCATGCATGCAAAGTCTCCCCGCAGACAGGGTTTGTTGCCGTAGATGCTGCATGGGCGGCATGGCAGGTCTGTCTGTACGACCGTGTCGGGGCTTTGGTTCCAGCCCAGGAAGCCAGCGTAGGGATGGGTGGCGCCCCAGATGCTCACCACCGGCACGCCGGTGATAGAGGCGAGGTGCATGTTGGCGCTGTCCATGGAGACCATCAGGTCGAGCCGGCTGATGAGGACGAGCTCCTGACGCATGTTCTCCAGATGGCGGCCGACGTAGACGCAGCGGTCCGTCTCGGCTGTCCAGCGGCTGAACGTGGCTTCCTCCTGTTCTCCGCGGCCGAAGAGGAATATTCTCATACGGCTGTAGCGGTCGGTCAGCAGACGGATTACCTCGCGCATTTTTTCCGTCGGGTAGGTCTTGCTCCGGTGGGCGGCGAACGGCGCGATGCCTATCCACAACTCGCTGTCGGGCTTCGATGCCATCGGCCCGGGCAGCTGGCTGAGGTCTGCCCCACCCTCCGGGAAAATCGACCGGAACTGAAGTTTGACCGGATAGCCCAGCCGGGCCAGCGTGTCGGCGTAGTTCTGGAACGACGTGGGCTGCTGTACGAGCCGCTTTCCTTCGTTCGTGGTGAGGAGCTTGCGCCCCTTGCGGTGCTTGTCGATGTGCTCCACGGGATAGCGCCCGAGGCGGAACCGCAGCCGCAGATAGTCGGAGCGGAGCACGCTGTGGAGGTCGGCGACGGCCGTGAAGTTCTTGGCCGTCAGGCGGCGGTAGAGCTTGTTCAGCCCCTTTACGCCGTGATATTCTTTTTTCAGGTCGGCCTCCATGAACCTCACGTTGGGGGCCAGATTGTCAAAGAACGGGCGGGCATACTCCCGGCTGAGCACTGTTATGCGCACTTTGGGATATGTCATGGCGAGCGAGTAGACTACCGGCACAGCCATGGCCACGTCACCGATGGCCGAAAACCGTATTATGAGTATGTGCTCTTTCATCGGTTTCAGGCGTTCTTATACAACACCGGGTTTGTTGCCGGGTCGTTGTACATCTTCATCTGCCGGTAGACTTTCATGTACTTGCGTCCTTCGGCGATGTCCTCCAGGAGCTGGTCGATGGCTGTCGAGAGGTCTTTCTGCTGTTCGAGGAGCACGCCGAGCTTTGCCATGCACTTGGCGCGGTGGTCCTCAGAGGCTTCTTCGCGCTGGGTCTGCTCCTTCATGTGATATATCTTGAGGGCCAGGATGGACAGCCGGTCAACGGCCCATGCGGGGCTTTCGGTGTTCAGCCGTGCGTCGGACTGCGGTTTGACCTCGTTGTACTGCTGGCGGAACCAGCTGTCGATTTCCTCCACCAGATCGGTGCGGTCCTGATTGCTGCGGTCAATGCGGCGCTTGAGGGCCAGGGCGTCGTTGGGGTCTATGTGCGGATTGCGTATGATATCTTCCAGATGCCACTGCACTGTGTCTATCCAGCATTTGGTGTACAGATGGAAGTCGATTGAGTCGCGGTCATACGGGTTGCGTATGGCTGTATCAACGTTATCTGTCAGATGGTAGTCCCTGATGGCTTGACTGAATATCGTGTTGCAATGTTCTGTAAATGACATATCTGGTTATGGTTATAGTATTTCGATGTGCAAATCTAACCAAACTTTTTCAATTATCCAACGAAAAGCCCACATTTTCGCCTCTGTGGGCATGTTTTATATGTTTTTTTATGTACTTTTGTTTTTAATTTATGAGAATAGTCATTGATGATAAGATACCTTACATCCGTGAGGCCGTCCGTTGGCTGACGGATGACGCGGTCTATATGGACGGTGCGTCCATCACCGCGGAAGGCGTGAGGTGTGCCGACGCCATGATTGTCCGCACGCGCACACGCTGTGACGAACGTCTGCTTGCGGGCAGCAGTGTCCGTTTTGTGGCCACGGCTACCATTGGCTACGACCATTTAGACACGCAGTGGCTCGACCGTGCGGGCATAGGCTGGACGAACTGTCCGGGCTGCAACGCCGGTTCCGTGGCCCAGTATGTCCGTTCGTCGCTTCTGCTGCTGTGTCGCCATTATGGGCTTGTGCCACAGGAGACGACGCTCGGCGTGGTCGGCTGCGGTCATGTGGGTAGCCGTGTCGTGAGGGTGGGAGAGGAGCTGGGCTTCCGTCTGCTCGTCTGCGATCCGCCTGTGGGAGCACCGGGATATGTCCCGCTCAGCGAGATTGAGCGCCGGGCTGACATCATCACCTTTCATGTTCCGCTCACGAAGGACGGTCCTTACGCCACGTGGCACATGGCCGACGACGCCTTCTTCAGCCGTCTCTCGCGCTGTCCGTTCATCATCAACAGCAGCCGCGGGGCTGTTGTCGACAACGCGGCCCTGCTCTCGTCGCTGCGCGCCGGCCGTGCGCGTCAGGCGGTGGTGGACACGTGGGAGGGCGAACCGGCCATCAATCGCGACCTGCTCGACGCTGTCTTCATCGGTACGCCGCACATAGCGGGCTATTCGGCCGATGGCAAGGTCAACGCCGACAATATGGCGCTCGCCGCTCTCTGCCGCCATTTCGGCCTCACTCCGCCGCCGTCAATCCTTCCGCCGCCACTCCCCGAGGATTTCGTCTACACCGGCGACCCGCTCCAGCTCTATGACCCGACGGAGGACAGCCGGCGGCTGAAGGCTGCGCCGGAGAGGTTTGAGTGGTTCAGGGGGAATTATCCGCTGAGGAGGGAAGAACCCAACAACCCACCCCCAATAGCCTAAGACCCACCTCCAAAACCAACCTAAGACCCACCCCAGCCCTCCCGAAGGGAGGGAGCTTGATTACTCTTTGAGCTACGGAATGGACTCAATG
>USFX01000164.1 GCA_900553965.1 uncultured Prevotella sp. | reverse complement strand
CCACGGACAAAAAATTTTGGAAAATGGGCCTGGATTTTGAGCTTCATGTACGATGATTTCTTCAAATGTTAACAAAGCGTTAAAAATTGTAATATATGAGAATGAGAGGGATATGATGGCGTTGCAGAACTCGTTGAGGAAGTCTTTAAGTAAGTTCTGCAACACCGTCTACAGCGTGATAATTGAATTCTCCATTCCGATTAAAAGGAATTTTGTGCCTCCGCGTCTCTGCGTTGAATTATCAGACATTCAATCTCCGCGTTAAACAAATCCACGACAACGCGGCCATCCTCCATGCCGCAATTTTCCATCCTCACTCCGCCCTCCTCACTCCCCGAACGAACTAATTTATAAACTTTTGCACCATTTCGCCACGTCTTTCATAGAAAAACGGTATCTTTGCAGACAGATTTCGAAATTCATTTAAAGATTATTATGGCACAAGAAGACGTTTTTAAGAAGATTGTTTCCCATTGCAAGGAATATGGATTTGTCTTTCCCAGCAGCGACATCTACGACGGACTGGGAGCCGTATATGACTACGGTCAGAACGGTGTGGAACTGAAGAACAACATCAAGGAATACTGGTGGAAGAGCATGGTATTGCTCCACGAAAACATCGTGGGCATCGACTCAGCCATCTTCATGCACCCCACCATCTGGAAAGCATCCGGACATGTCGACGCATTCAACGACCCGCTCATCGACAACCGCGACTCAAAGAAGCGCTACCGCGCCGACGTGCTCATCGAAGACCAGATCGCGAAGTATGACGACAAGATAGAGAAGGAAGTGGCAAAGGCCCGCAAGCGCTTCGGTGAGTCATTTGACGAGGCCCAGTATCTGGCCACCAGCCCCCGCGTGCTGGAGACAAAGCAGAAGCGCGACGCCCTCCACGAGCGTTACGCCGCCGCCATGCAGGGTCCGGACCTCGAGGCTCTGAAGCAGATAATCATCGACGAGGAGATTGTCGACCCGATTTCGGGAACAAAGAACTGGACCGACGTGCGTCAGTTCAACCTCATGTTCTCAACCGAAATGGGAGCTTCGGCCGACGGCGCCATGAAGGTCTATCTGCGTCCGGAGACGGCCCAGGGCATCTTCGTCAACTATCTGAACGTCCAGAAGACCGGCCGCATGAAGATTCCGTTCGGTATCGCACAGATAGGAAAGGCGTTCCGCAACGAAATCGTCGCCCGCCAGTTCATCTTCCGTATGCGCGAGTTCGAGCAGATGGAGATGCAGTTCTTCGTGAAGCCCGGAACGGAGCTCGACTGGTTCCCGAAGTGGAAGCAGACCCGCATGGCATGGCACCAGGCTTTGGGCTTCGGCGCCGAGAACTACCGCTTCCACGACCACGACAAGCTGGCCCACTACGCCAACGCCGCCACGGACATCGAGTTCCGCATGCCGTTCGGATTCAAGGAGGTGGAGGGCATCCACAGCCGCACCAACTTCGACCTCTCACAGCACGAGAAGTTCTCGGGCAAGAGCATCAAATATTTCGACCCGCAGACCAACGAGAGCTACACTCCGTTTGTCATCGAGACATCAATCGGCGTCGACCGTATGTTCCTCTCCATCATGTGCCACTCGTATGATGAGGAGAAGCTCGAAAACGGCGAGACACGCACCGTGCTCCGTCTGCCCGCAGCCCTCGCTCCAGTCAAGCTGGCCGTCATGCCGCTCGTAAAGAAAGACGGGCTGCCCGAGAAGGCACGCGAGATTGTCAACGACCTGCGCTTCCACTTCAACTGCCAGTATGACGAGAAGGACTCCATCGGAAAGCGCTACCGCCGTCAGGACGCCATCGGTACGCCCTACTGCGTCACCGTAGACCACGACACGCTCAAGGACAACTGCGTCACTCTCCGCTTCCGTGACACCATGGAGCAGGAGCGCGTCAGCATCGCCGACCTCAACAGCATCATCGAGGACAAGGTCAGCATCGCCAGCCTGCTCAAAAAACTTCAATGAACCGAAGATGAAGAAACATCAGATAATCACACTCGCCATGATGCTGCTGTCACTCCTGACGGCAGCTTCATGCAGCGAGGAGGACAACACGGTGGATGAGTTCGCCGACTGGCAGACCGTCAACGACGACTACTTCAACCGCCTGAGCGACTCGGTGAAGACGCTGCTCTCCGCCGACCCGTCACGCACGGACTGGAAGCGCATCCGGACATGGTCGAAGGCGCAGGACGGCGACGGCCCGAACAGTGACTACATCATCGTACACGTGCTCGGCAGTGATCCCGAAGCTGAAACCGGAATGCCCATCTACACCGACACCGTCTCCGTGAGCTACATCGGACGCCTGTTGCCCTCGCTGTCCTACCCCAACGGCTACATCTTCGACCGGACTTACATGGAGCCCTACGACAAGGAAATCAGCGGGACGGCGACATTCGCCATCGGCAACAGCACGGGAAACAGCCTCGTCGACGGATTTGCCACGGCCCTGCAGAACATGCAGCGCGGTGACCACTGGGAAGTCTTCATCCCCTATCAGTTGGGCTACGGCGCAGCCGAGTCAGATATCATCCCCGCCTACAGCACGCTCATCTTCAACATGCGGCTGGTGGACTTCTGGAAGCCGTAGTTTTGTTATGGTGGAAGGAAGGTTGAGGATTGAAGGTTGAAACCGACAGTCAGCGCATAAGACATTTCAAGCTCCCTCCCTTTGGGAGGGTTGTGGTGGGTTCCCCATACACCAAGACATACCAAGCTCTCTCCCTTCGGGAGGGCCGGGGTGGGTTCTTTTAAAGATTTTACGGATATGGAACAGAAACAACTCAAACGGTGCCCGGTGGGCCTGCAGACGTTCTCGGAAATAATAGAGAGCAACTATCTGTATATCGACAAGACGGAATATGTCTACCGGATGGCTTCATCCGGCAAGTATTTCTTCCTGAGCCGTCCCCGGCGGTTCGGCAAGTCACTGCTGACGTCAACCCTGCGAAGCTACTTCGAAGGACGGCGGGAACTGTTCGAAGGTCTGGCCATAAGCCGGCTGGAAAAGGATTGGACCGAATATCCTGTCCTCCATTTCGACATGAGCATGGCGAAGCATACCGACAAGGAAGGATTGGAGTCGATGCTGAACTTACAGCTGAACGAATACGAAAGAATCTACGGTGCCGGTAACGAAGAAAAGAACCCAAACGACCGTTTGGGCGGCATAATAAGACGTGCTTACATAAAGACCGGCCGTCAGGTCGTCGTGCTCATCGACGAATACGACGCGCCGTTGCTCGACGTTGTCCATGAAGACGAGAACCTGCCGTTGCTCCGCAACGTGATGCGTAACTTCTATTCACCGCTGAAAGCCTGCGACCCCTACCTGCGCTTCGTCTTCCTCACCGGCATAACGAAATTCTCACAGCTCAGCATCTTCAGTGAGCTGAACAACATCACGAACATCAGCATGTTCCCCGAATATGCCGGAATCTGCGGAATAACAAAGGAAGAGATGCTCACGCAGATGAAGGACTACATCGACAATCTCGCCACGATACAGGGAACGACAAGCGACAAAATTGTGGATAAACTGACCGCTAAATATGACGGTTATCACTTCACGTGGCCGTCGCCCGACGTGTTCAATCCGTTCAGCATCATCAAGGCGTTCGCTTTCAACCGCATAAAGGACTACTGGTTTGAAAGCGGAACTCCGACCTATCTCATAGAAATGCTCCGCAAGTATGAAATCGTTCCCTCTCGCATCGGGAACGTAATGGCACTCGCCTCTGATTTCGACGCACCGACGGAGCGCATGACAAGCATCATTCCACTGCTGTATCAGAGCGGTTATCTTACGATAAAGGATGGTGACGCTGAGTCTGACTCATACACACTCGACATTCCAAACACCGAAATCCGTATGGGACTGATGAACAGTCTGCTGCCCAACTATGTACAGGAGAAAGCTATGGAAGGCCGGGTCGTCATTGTTGAAATGTACAAAGCCATACGCACGGATGACATGGACAAAGCTCTCAGCCTGCTCCATACGTTCCTGCTGACCGTGCCGGAATGTGACAACACCAACTACGAGGGCCACTATCAGCAGATGCTCTATGTCATCTTCTCCCTCATCGGACAGTATCTCGACGTTGAAGTACGCACGGCGACAGGACGCGTGGACATGGTCATGCGCACGGCAACGAGGCTATATCTCATCGAACTGAAGATAAACAAATCGGCCGAGGAGGCAATCAGACAGATTGACATGAAGAACTATCCGGCACGTTTCGCACTCCACAACCTGCCTATAACAAAGGTCGGGATAAACTTCAGCCTCAGCGAGAGAACGATCAATGAGTGGAAAATTGAAGAAAGTTGAAGATTGAAAGTTTCAAAACCAACTGTTAGCGCATAAGACATTTCCAAGTTCCCTCCCTTTAGGAGGGTTGGGGCGGGTTGTAGGGCTGTGGTGGGGCGTTGGTAAAAAAAATCGGAGGCACAAAGGGACTTTTCCCTCTGTGCCTCCGATTTTTGTTCAGACTATAAACTGATTATTGAAACATGTTCAATCGGTAAGCATTACATCCTATTCCTGCTATCAATACTGAAAGACAACAGTGCCGCGCACGTCCTCGGCCGAAGCGCACACGTATGCACGGAACTTGCCAGGCTCGGCTTTCCAGCCGTGGGACGTCTCGTCCCAGAACTTAAGGTCCTGCTCAGTTATATCCATCGTCACCGTCTTTGTCTCGCCCGGACGGAGCGAAACCTTGGCGAAGTTCTTCAATTCCTTCTTCGGACGGTCAACCGAACACTGCTCGTCACCGACGTAGAGCTGAACAATCTCCTTGCCCTCGCAGCTGCCGGTGTTGGTCACTTCAACCGTAACGCGCCATGTCTTGCCGTCAACTGAGGTGACGGCGGGCTTGCCGTACTTGAATGTCGTGTATGACAGGCCGAAACCGAAGGGGAACTGGGTCTTCACGCCGCGGGTATCGAAATGGCGGTAGCCCACGTAGATGCCTTCGTCATAGCGCACTTCCTTGCCGTTTCCGGGATAGCCGTCCTTGCCGTACTGGAAGCAGGGATAGTCGTTCTGGGCCTTGGCGAACGTCACGGGCAGCTTGCCGCTCGGACATACCTTGCCGCTCAGGATGTTGGCAAGAGCCGTGCCCGACTCAGAACCGAGATACCAGCAGTGGACAAGAGCCTGGACACGGGCGAGCCACGGCGTGGCGTATGGGTTGCCGCCGAACATCACGGCCACCGTGTTCTTCTGGATTGCGGCCAGCTCGCTGATGAGCTCGTTCTGTCCGAACGACAGATCGTAGCTCTCGCGGTCGCCGTTCTCGCAGTCCTGCTTGTGGTTCTTGTTGAGTCCGCCGATGAAGATGATGAGGTCGGCCTTCTTCGCTTTCTCCAGAGCCTCGGCCTTGAGCTGCGCCAGCAGCTCGGGTTTCACCTTGTCCACGTGGTCATAGAGCGGACGGCCGGAGGAATATCCCTGCGCATAGTCAATCTTATCGCCGTAGAGAGCCTTCAACGCCTCCAGCGGAGAAATGTCGCGTAGCGTCTTCAGCTCGCTCGAACCGCCGCCTTCGGTCAGACTGCGTGTGGCATTCTCACCAACGACGAGTATGCGGCCGTAGTTGCCGGCGTTGAGCGGAAGGATGTTCTTCTGATTGCGCAGAAGCACGATGCCTTCTTCAGCGATAGCGCGGCACGCCTCATAGTGAGCCTCCGAACACTGGCTGCCGATGGCTTTATCGGGATTCATCGACGTACGGAACATAGTGCGCAGCACGCGGGCCACCTTATCGTCAAGCACCGACATCGGTATCTTGCCGTCCTTGATGAGCTGTTCAAAGGGACGGGCCAGATAGTAGTCGTCGTAGGTGAACTCCGATTCCTTCAGCTTGCCGTCGGTATAAGAGCCCATTTCAATGTCCATACCGCCCGTAGCAGCCTGCCATGTGTCGGTGACGCCTCCCCAGTCGCTGACTACGGCACCGTCAAAGCCCCATTCTTTCTTAAGTATTCCGTTAAGAAGAGCGT
>USFX01000163.1 GCA_900553965.1 uncultured Prevotella sp. | reverse complement strand
TCCGTCTGAGCTTCTTCACGAGCATCACCCATGAGTTCCGCACGCCGCTGGCCATCATCCAGTCGGCCGTTGACAAGCTCGGCGACGGTGACCAGCGGCCCTCGCGGGCGGCTCTTCAGACGGCCCGCCGCGGCACACGGCGTCTGCTCCGGCTCGTCGACACGCTGATGGAGTTCCGCCGGATCAGCACCGGAAACATGCGGTTGCAGGTGGAGGAGGGCGACATCGTCGGCTTCATCCGCTCTATATATCAGGATTTCTGGAACATTGCACGCCACAAGGAGCTGCAGACGACGTTCACGCCATTCGCCAAGAGCCACACGATGGTGTTCGACCGGCGGATGGTGGAGATGATCGTATATAATCTTATGAGCAATGCCGTCAAGTATGCGCCTGAGCGCGGCCGTGTCTCGCTGGCTGTGCGGATGGACGGCGACAGCCTCGTCATCACCGTCGAGGACGACGGCCCGGGTATCAGCGAGGAGCAGCAGAAGAGTCTCTTCCAGCCCTTCATGCACGGACTGGTGTCTCAGGGCGGAATGGGCATAGGGCTATATATGGCCCACAGCATGGCCGTCATCCATCACGGCACGCTCAGCTACCGACGGGCCGGCGCCGACGGTGGTTCCGTGTTCACGGTCTCGCTTCCCGCTGACGCCTCGGCCTATCAGCCGGAGGACTACAGGAAGGCGATGGCCGTCGACACGTCGCGCACCGACCGGGATACCGCCGCCTTTGAGGAGACCATAAAGGAGCTCGGACCGAAGGCTCTCAACGACATCACCGTGGCCATCATAGAGGATGACCCCGACATGATGGCTCAGATCAGCGGCGAGGCCGGCCGCTATTTCCGTACCGACTGCTATGTCACAGCCCGTGCGGCTCTCGACGGTATCGCCGCCCGCCGCCCGTCATTGGTGATATGTGACGTCATGCTCCCGGATATGAGCGGCTACGACGTCGTCCGGCGGCTCAAGAGCGACGCGTCCACGGCGTCACTGCCGGTTGTCATGCTGACCGCTCTCGATGACGACAACCACCGTCTCCAGAGCTACACGGCCGGGGCGGACGACTATATGGTCAAGCCCTGCAACTTCCGGCTGCTCATCGCGCGCGCCGTCCAGCTCATAAAAAATGTCCGGAAGCAGGAGGCGCAGCCGTCGCCGCAGTCTCCTTTTCCCGGACCGGTTGATGTTCCGTCACAGTCTTCGCCGGCGGCGTCTCAGTCTCCTTCGGCACCGTCTCAGTCTCCGCTGATAACGTCACAGGCGGACAAGATTTTCCTCGACCGCATGGCGGCCATAACGGCGAAGCATATCTCCGACCCCGACTTCACCGTCGACCGTCTTTCCGAGATGCTCGGCATGGGCCGCACGAAGATATTCGCCAAGACCAAGGAGCTGACCGGCATGTCGCCCAACCGCTATCTGCAGAACGAGCGCATGGTCATCGCGGCACGGCTGCTGGCCGAGGGTGAGCTGACGGTGTCGGAGGTGAGCTACCGTGTGGGCATCCGCGATGCGTCCTATTTCAATAAATGTTTCAAGACGAAATACGGGGTTGTGCCCAGCAAGTATAAGGGATAGGGTCTGCGTGGCGGCCGTATTTATTCCGGCACGTAGATTATCTGGCCGTTGTCCAGCTGATAGGCCGTGCCGAGGCGTTTGCCCTGTGTTCCGTCGCCGTCGGCTTTTTGGCCCGATGCCTTATAGGTGTTTATCTCCTTTCCCTCCTTCGTTATAATCTCCATGTCGGGTTCTTCACGATGGTGAAGTCTTCCTGTCTGAAGACCTCCGTCATGTTCATGTGCATGACCATGGCCACCATGAGCGACACGGCGAAGACCATCATCCGGTAATCGTGGAGACGCCACGGTGTGACGTCTCTACAATTCCCTTCATCCACTCTGTCTCCTTTCTTTTGGAGAGGTCGGGTGGGGCTTCTCAACTGTTAAAAACTCAGAATTATCCCGACAAATGCCTCGAAATCCTTGAAGAATTCAAAAATTAAAATCATTTGGCCGTAAATTCGCGAGTTTTGCGCGTGCATCTTTTGTCGTCTGAGAGACAGCGCGTTACGACGAAAACGCCGGAAGTGTGCAACTTTTTGTTCGTTTTCTTTCTGACGTAAGGCCCTTACGGCGTTGCAACGGGGCGCTTGTTGCATTGCAACGGGGCCGCCGCCGTCATGCAAGAAGGCCGCTTTCGCAACCCCGGGAGGGCCTCCTTGGTCGGAGACAGGGAAAAAATCAGATTGCCGAAGAGGCAGGATGTAAAAGTTTCAGCAGAGCCGCTCTCCAGAATTAAAAATCTCAAATGTTAAATTCCGGGATATTATTATGACAAGAAATGACGACTGACAGAAAAAGAACGTGTACTGATGCATATTTGGATAAGAAGCATTAACTTATTTAAATAATAAGCATTAACTTTGCAGGACATATTAAGACAAACAATCTAAAAATCTATATGTATGATAATGAATTATGCTAAGAAAACGGTGGCAGCGCTCATGATGCTGCTCGCCGGAGAAGCCTTGCACGCACAGATACCCGACGGATATTATGCTTCGCTGAAGGGCAAGAAAGGGGCGGCGCTGAAAACGGCCGTCCACGAACTGATTAAGGATGCCGACGTGTTGAGCTACGGCTCCGGGGCCGACCATACGTGGAGCGGCTTCTACACGACAGACCGCGCTGACGACGGCTCGGTCATTGACCGCTACAGCAACGACAAACGCTATTTCGGCTCGAAAGGCTCGGTGGTCTCGGGCATGAATATCGAACATTCGTTCCCCAAAAGCTGGTGGGGAGGCTCTACGGTACAGGCATACAAGGATCTGTACAACCTCATGCCATGCGAACAGAAAATCAACTCGTCGAAGTCAAACTATCCGATGGGCAAGGTGACGAACGTCAAGACGGACAACGGATGTACGCGCATCGGTACGGGCAGCAACGGATATCAGCTCTGGGAGCCGGCCGACAAGTGGAAAGGCGATTTCGCCCGCGGATATATGTACATGGCAACGGCATATCAGGACTATTCCTGGTCTGGCACACAGGCTCTGCAGATTCTGCAGAAAGGAGCTTATCCGACGCTCCAGAAGTGGGCCTACACCTTATATATAGAATGGGCCAAGACCGACAAGGTGGACGAACTGGAGGTGAAGCGCAACAATGAGGTGAGCAAGATACAGGGCAACCGCAACCCGTTTGTCGATTTCCCGAACCTGATGGAATATATCTGGGGCGACAGCATCGACACGGCTTTTGACCCGGACAAGACCATCTGCTCGGAGAACTACAAGGGCGGCGGAACCACTCCGACGCCAGATCCGACGGAAACAATTATCTATGACGAGGACTTCACGCTCGGAGAGGGCGGCTGCACGGTGGTCAGCACGCTCCTTCCGAAAGAAGGATTTGAGGTATGGAAAACCGACAGCAAATACGGATGGAAGGGCAGCGCCTTCTACAGCAACACCAACCATGCGGCCGACGCGACACTGCTGACACCGGAGATAGACCTGACGGGATGCAACAAGGCCACCCTGTGGTTCAACCACGCCGTGAACTTCTGCGCCAGCCCGTCGACGACACTGTCTGTCGAAGTCATCTGCGACGGAGAGACAACCGTCTTGAGCGGCATCGAATGGCCGGCCGGAAAGAACTGGAACTTCAAGGAGTCGGGTGACATCGACATCAGCCAGTTTGCAGGAAAGAAGATCAAGGTGGGCTTCCATTATCGCAGCACCGACGCGGAGAGCTCGACATGGGAAATCAAGGCCATGAAGGTTACGACGCTGACCAACCCCGCCGGAATCAACGGCGTTAAGGCCGAAGCCGGACAGCCCGACCTCTCACGTCCATACGAGGCATACACGACGGACGGACGCCGCATCGACGCCGCCTCTCACCACGGACTGATAATTATCCGTCAGGACGGACGGACATGGAAGGTGGTCCGCTGAGGACGGAAGATTGTCTTCAGATTCAGACACAATAATATAGCCTGAAAGAATATAGGGCTTATCAAAAAACTGCTGTTCATGCACTTTGTCGTGACATGAACAGCAGTTTTTTATGTCCCCTACTTTTAAAGACTTCACCTATGAGCTTGTCGTGTCGAAAGAAATATGGATAAAGATGTGTGCAGAGGGAGCTGATAGCGGCCAAAGGGCAATAAAAAAATAAAGGACAATATGCCGTGTTTCCAAACAAGACATACGTCCTTTATCCCAATTTATAAAATTCTTATCTGTTTCTGTCGTTTCTTCCGCCCCACAGACTATTTGGCATCAGGCGCCTTGTCGATGAGGTCCATGAACTGGTCGAGCTTCGGCGTGATGATGATTTGCGTGCGGCGGTTGCGTGCCTTGCCCGTCTCGGTCGTGTTGTCGGCCAACGGATTATATTCGCCCCGGCCACCAGCCGTCAGACGCTTCGGGTCAACGCCGTAGTGGTTCTGGAGATACTGCACGACGCTGGAAGCGCGCAGACAGCTGAGGTCCCAGTTGTTGCGGATGTTCTCACGCGAGATGGGCACATTGTCGGTATTTCCTTCCACCAGCACGTCATAGTCCTTATAGTCCATGATGATCTTGGCTATCTTGCTGAGCGTCTCGGCGGCACGGTCGTTAATCTCATAGCTTCCGCTCTTGTAGAGCATATTGTCGGCCAGTGAGATATAGACAACACCCTTGAGCACCTGAACGTCAACCTCCTTGAGCTCCTCGCGGCTCAGCGAACGGGTCAGATTGTTCGTCAGCACCATGTTGAGCGAGTCACTCTTGCTCTTCACCTCGACCAGATGGCGGATATACTGGTTTGACTCGTTGATTTGGTCGACCAGCTTTGATATGTTGACTGTCGTCTGATTGCTGGCGGTGAGACTCTTGTCAAGAGCCTGCTGGAGCGCGGCCGTCCCTTTTTTCTGAACCTCAAGCTGCTCCTCCAGGCTTGTCACCCGTGCCCGGCTGGCGGCCAGCTGTTCTTTCGCCTCCTGATAGTTGCGGCTCAGTTCCTTGTTCTCGTTCTGACAGCCCTCAAGGGCTTTCTTGCTCACGCAGCTGCTCATGAAGAGACATACGGCCGCGATGGCTACAGCAATGTAATTCTTCTGCATAGTTTCGTATATATATATTAATAATGTATTAAGTTCCGTCGTGCAAATTTATACATATATGACGAACCTGACGCCCCGAAGTTACTGTCCGTTAAAGTATTTTAACCTCAGAGACGAACCATTATATTATATTTACGTTTGCGGCCGGCTGTTTTTTCCCAAAAAACAATGTTCCGGGGCGCGCACCGTCCAACGGTCTTCACGCACCCCGGAACATCGGATGTCAGGCGTATTCATTGAAAATCAACAATGACTTCGCGTTTGTCTTCGAATGGCGGATGGCCCATGCCGAATTGATCAGAGTGATGTTCTTCGGCAGGGAATTCGTGTCACGCAACTGTTCGAGAAAAATCCTCAAAGGTTCACCGGGATGTTCCGTGTCATCCGCCATAAGACCGGCACGCTCCAGCTCATGATTAGCTTCAATCTCACCGATCTTGGTCTTGCCCGTGCGAATCAGATAGTCATCGAGGCAGGCCTGAATTGTCTGTACATTAAAATAGTTGACCATAAGCATTAGTATTTTATTATTATTAATATGTGTTTATCCGATTTAATACCACAAATATAGCGTTTTTCCAGTACCGTTGTTCTCTAAGGGGCGTTTATTTGACTATTATTAACATATCGGACGTGTTTTTGTTGCAATTTGAAAGAGAAATCATGCGAATTGAAGTAATTCTGTAAGCAACACGACCGATATCAGGCACATGCATAAAGGAATGCAGGAAACACTTTCCGGGGAGCACAAAAGGCTGAAAAGCAGACTGATAAGAGCCTTTTTAACAAAAGACGTGGTATAAAAGCAAAATTCAAAGGACAACCCCAAAACGCATATCACATTATTTACCTAAAATCCGCAACTATCATTCAATACACGATTAAGGGTAGATTTATGAATCG
>USFX01000162.1 GCA_900553965.1 uncultured Prevotella sp. | reverse complement strand
CCGGCGGCCGGCGGCTGATTCTCCACGCCGGCGGTCAGAGTCGCCGTCTGCCGTCCTACGCGCCCTCGGGAAAGATTCTGACGCCCGTCCCCGTGTTCCGCTGGGAGCGCGGCCAGCGTCTGGGGCAGACTCTGCTGGACCTGCAACTGCCGCTATACGAGCGTATCATGGCCCAGGCGCCGGAGACGCTCCACACGATGATTGTCAGCGGCGACGTCTATATACGCGCTGCGGGGCAGCTGCCGCCCGTGCCCGAGGCCGATGTCGTCTGCTACGGACTGTGGCTCGACTCGTCGATTGCCACCGACCACGGCGTCTTCGTCTCCGACCGCCGCACGCCGTCGGTGCTCAAGCAGATGCTTCAGAAACCGTCGGTCCAGGAGCTGGCCGAGCTTCAGAAAGACCACTTCTACCTGACCGACATCGGCGTATGGATGTTGAGCGACCGCGCCGTCAAGCTGCTCATGGAGCGCTCACGGCGCAACGGGGCCGACGGCGACATAACGGAATATGACCTTTACGGCGAGTTCGGATGTGCCCTCGGCACCGACCCGACCGTCGCCGACGACGAGCTTTCTAAGTTGAGCGTGGCCGTGCTGCCGCTGCCCGGCGGTGAGTTTTATCATTACGGGACGAGTTCGGAGATGATTTCGTCGACGCTCGCCGTCCAGAACATCGTCAACGACCAGCGCGAGATAATGCACCGCGGACGCAAGCCCCATCCCTCGATATTCATCCAGAACTCGGTGACGGAGACCGCCGTGACGCGCTTCAACACCAATCTGTGGATAGAGAACAGCCATATCGGCCGCTGCTGGACGCTCAGTCACGACAACGTCATCACCGGCGTGCCGCGCAACGAATGGGCCGTGACGCTCTGTGCCGGCCAATGTGTCGACGTCGTGCCCGTCGGCGAGCGGTCGTATGTCCTGCGGCCATACCGGATTGACGACAAGTTTGCCGGCCGTCGTCAGCAGCTGAAGATATTCCCCGTGTTCGACGACGTTGAGGAGATGGGCCGTGCGCTGGCGTGGATGCTCGCCACGGAATATATCCCCGAGAGGCTGACGAACCTCAGTCTGCCGCCCGCGCCGGAGTTGGAGGGTCACCGTCTGATGAGCGCCGAGGAGATTTCGACGGAGGCCAACCTCGTGCGCCTCGTCGCCCAGCGCCGTGCCTTCCGCCGGGAGAACTGGCCGGCACTGGCCGCCAACTACGAGCACAGTGTCTTCTATCAGCTCGACCTCGACGACGCCGCGCGCCAGTTTGCCGCCGAGGCCATCCCGCTTCCCAAGCCCGTGGCCGGCGACGCACCGCTGATGACGCGCATCCACGACGCCATGTTCCGCTCTGAGGTCAAGCGGCTGACGGGCGGAGAGTGGCAGGAGGACGGTGACCGCGCCTTCTCGCTGCTGCGCGAGGGGCTGACGGAGCCGGTGCTGGCCGAGCGTCAGAATCCGCGTATGTCGGTCTACAGCGACCAGATTGTCTGGGGACGCAGCCCCGTGCGCATCGACATTGCCGGCGGATGGACCGACACGCCGCCGTTCTGCCTCATGGAGGGCGGCAACGTCATCAACCTCGCCATCGAGCTCAACGGCCAGCCGCCGCTCCAGACATACGTCCGGCCGTGCCGTGAGCCGCACATCGTCTGCCGGAGCATCGACCTCGGTGCCGTCGAAGTGATTGAGACCTATGAGCAGCTGGCCGACTTCATGCACGTCGGCAGCCCCTTCGCCATACCCAAGGCAGCCCTCGTTCTGGCCGGTTTCCAGCCCGGCTTCAGCCAAATCAACTATCCGTCGCTGCGCGCCCAGCTCGAAGATTTCGGCTGCGGCATAGAGCTGACGCTGCTCTCGGCCATCCCGGCGGGCAGTGGACTGGGCACGAGCAGCATTCTGGCCGCCACGGTGCTCGGAGCCGTGAGCGACTTCTGCTCGCTGGCATGGGACAAGAACGAAATAGGCCGGCGCACGCTTGTGCTGGAGCAGATGCTCACCACGGGCGGCGGATGGCAGGACCAGTTCGGCGGTGTGCTCCACGGCGTGAAGCTGCTCCAGACGCAGCGCGGATTCAATCAGGCGCCGCTCGTGCGCTGGCTGCCGGACGACATCTACACGCAGCCGGAATATGCCCAGTGTCACCTATTATATTATACGGGCATCACGCGCACGGCGAAGAACATCCTCTCAGAAATCGTGCGCCGGATGTTCCTCAATCACAACGCCGAACAGCAGATGCTGCGCGACATGAAGGCCCACACGATGAACATGTATGAGGCCATCCAGCGTCAGGACTTCCTCCAGATGGGACGTCTCGTGCGCACGACATGGCAGCAGAACCAGACCATCGACAGCGGCACGAACCCCGACGAGGTGAGACGTCTGACGGAACTCGTCGACGACCTATGCCTCGGATACAAGCTCCCGGGAGCCGGTGGCGGTGGCTATCTCTATATGGTGGCGAAGGACCCCGAGGCCGCCGGCCGCATCCGCAAGGTGCTCAACGACAACCGCCTCAACGCCAACGCGCGCTTTGTGGAGATGTCGCTGAGCAAGAAGGGACTGCAGGTGAGCAGAAGCTGAGGAAAATTTAGAGTTAAGAATAAAGAGTGAAGAGGTGTGATTACCGTGCAAGCCTAAGTCTTTAGGCCGGTAATCACACCTCTTCACTCTTTCTTCTTAACTCTTACCTTACTACGTTTAGGAATCTTTTTATCAGAAAGGTGAGGAAATAAGGGAACGTATAGAACTTGCCGTTATATCCGATATTCCTGTTGCATAGCTTAATTCCGAATTTAATGTCAGGGAAGTTGTCGTTGTCATCGATCAACTTGTTCAGTGATTTCGTCGCTCCGTCCTGTGCCTTGACCTCCACCGGTATCAGAGACCGGGCGTTGCGGACAAAGAAATCCATCTCAATGGTCGACTTCTCGTTGCGGAAGAAGTATAGTCCGTAGCCTTGTTTGACAAGCATCTCGCCGACCTCATTCTCATATATTGCCCCTTTGTATGTATTGAAGTTCTTGTTTTCACGCAAATCTGCCTGTGCCTCTTCATCTAGAGAGGCAATCAGCATGCCCGTGTCGTGATAATAGAGTTTGTAGTTGTTGGCGATGTAGTTGCCTTTTAACGGCAATGCCACCCGGTCAAGACAGTGGCACACGTTCACGATGCCGGCGTCGCGCAGCCAGTCGACCGTACCGATGTAGTCGCGATTGCGCGTGTTGCGTCCTATCTTTGATATCTGGAACTTCTTGTTCTGTTGGCCAAGAAACACCGGTATGTGGTTATATATGTTCTTTATCTTGCCCTTGTCGAGGCCTATGGCATATTTGGTTATGTCTTCTCCGTAGTCAGCCAGCAGTTGATTCTGCATGGCGAGACAGCCCCCGAAGTGGCCGTTGGCAAGATAAGTGCTGACCACGGCGGGCATGCCCCCGACGATCATGTAGTCTCTGAACGCATCTGACAAGGCCAGCATCGTTGCCGTTGTCAGCGGTGTCAGGCTCACCATGCTGTCAAGCAGACTGTCAATCTGTTCCTTCCGATAGCCTTTAGCCCAAAGAAATTCCTCGAAATCGAGTGACTGCATGAGGTAATCCTCCTTATATCCGACACTGTTCGACTCTATTTCGTTGTAGTTCAGTCCCATGAGCGAGCCCGAGCAAATCACGTCGTAGCGTCCGTCGATACAGAAAGACTTCAGAGCTGTGGCCGCGGCCGGCTGTTGTTGCAGCTCATCGAAGAATATCAGCGTGTTGCCCGGTTCAACGGTTATTGCCGGATCGATGATGCTCAGATTCTTGATTATGCTGTCAACTTCATATCCATCGTCGAATATTGAACGGTATTTGGGTTGCAGAACGAAGTTGATGCTTATCATATTGGCATAGCTGCTTCTCCCGAAAGCCTCGATGGAAAACGTCTTTCCAATCTGTCGGGCACCCTTTACAATCAATGGCTTATGGCCGTTGCGGTTCTTCCACTCGTTCAGGAAACGGTCAATTTTGCGTCGTATAGTCATGATTATCTGTTGTTTGTCTGCTGCAAAGATAGTCTGTTTTCACAAAATTCCGGGCTTTTGAGACTGAAATTTCACAAAATTCCATATAATTCACTGTCTGTTTTTCACAAAAATCCAGTTTTCAACACATTCTCACTCTTTAATTCTTAACTCTGAACTGACAAAAACTGCGGGCAAAGCGCATGAGATAAGATAATTCTTTGTACTTTTGTGTTGATGAAACAACAAAGCGCAATGGAGTTTTTTACACGAGTGGACATCCCCAGGCCCGACTTCGCCATCGGGCCGCAGGAGCGGATGCTCTTTGTCGGGTCGTGCTTCGCCGACAGCATCGGACGGCGGGCAGTGGAGGAGAAGTTCCGGGCCGTGGTCAATCCCTACGGCGTGATGTATAATCCGGCGAGCATACTCCACACCGTCGAGCGCTGTGATGAAGCTCCGCGGGTGGCTCTGTTCACGCTCGGGACAAACCATGTCTACCGGTTGAAGGAGACGGGCGAGATTGTGGATAACTGCCGCAAGCAGCCGCAACGGCTGTTCTCGGAGGAGGAACTGAGCGTCGACGACTGCGTCGGCTATCTGCGCAAGGCCGTCGACACGCTGGCCGGACGCGACCCCGAGGTGAGGGTTGTGGTGACGGTGAGCCCCATCCGATATGCCAAATACGGCTATCACGGCAGCCGGCTGTCAAAGGCTGTGCTCCTCTTGGCGGCCGACCGGCTGACGAAGGAGGACAGTCGCTGCGTCTATTTCCCGGCATACGAGATTATGAACGACGAGCTGAGAGATTACCGTTTCTATGCCCCCGACATGCTCCACCCGTCGCAGCAGGCCGTGGAATATATCTGGGAACAGTTTGCCGAAGCATATCTAAGCCCCGCCGCCAAGCAGTTTCTGGCCGAGTGGCGCCCCATCAAGGAGGCGCTGGGACACCGGCCGTTCAATCCGGACAGCGAGGAGTACCGCGCTTTTATGGATAAAACAATGTTAAAAGTGGCGGAGTTATCAAAAAAATATCCGAACTTTGCATATATGTAAGGAGCGGAACGCGGCCGCCGGCCGAAGCGGTGCTGTTCCGCACGGGACATAAAGAGAAAGAAAGAGATGAAATATTCTATCGAGAAGGTTATCACGCTCATCGGAGCGCGACGCGTCGGCGACGCTGACGCAAGCATCGGGTGGCTGCTCACAGACAGCCGCTCGCTGTGTTTTCCGGAAGAGACTTTGTTTTTCGCGTTGCGCTCCGAGCGCAATGACGGCCATAGATATATCCGTGACCTCTACCGTCGCGGCGTGCGCAACTTTGTCGTCGAGCATGTTCCGGAGGATGCGGCGGTGGAATACCGTGACGCCAACTTCCTGAAAGTGGTCAGCCCGCTGGCCGCCCTTCAGCGTCTGGCCGAGCGCCACCGTGACGAATTTGACATCCCCGTGGTGGGCATCACGGGCAGCAACGGAAAGACAATCGTCAAGGAGTGGCTCTATCAGTTGCTCTCGCCGCAGATGGCCGTGACGCGCTCGCCGCGCTCGTACAACTCGCAGATAGGCGTTCCGCTGTCGGTATGGCTGCTCAGTGAGCACACGGAGGTGGCGCTGCTGGAGGCCGGTATCAGCCAGCCGGGCGAGATGGAGGCCCTCAGGGACATCATCCAGCCGACAATCGGTGTGTTCACGTCGCTCGGTCAGGCCCATCAGGAGAACTTCCGGACGATGGAGGAGAAATGTCGCGAGAAACTGCGGCTGTTCCATGACGCTCAGGTCATTGTCTATGACGCCGACGATGCCGTCGTCAGCCGCTGTATACGCAGTTCGGGATTTAAGGGTGAGAAGATAGGGTGGAGGGCCTTCCCCAATCCCCCCAAGGGGGGAAGACCTGCGGATGAAAGCAGGGATTCTGCTCCGTCCGGCAATCCGTTAGCGGGAGAGAGTTGTACCGACGGCATGTTTGTTTCGGTTGAATACGGAACGGACGGTTCAAGCGCTTCATCCCCCCTTGGGGGGACTGAGGGGGGCCGAAGCCTCGTCCGCG